>NZ_JBAHUQ010000011.1 GCF_036689865.1 Magnetococcus sp. PR-3 | reverse complement strand
TCGTCGCTCGACTTACTTGAAACAGAACTGCCGCATCTGTCTTGCGACCTCCTGCATCACTGAAATCAAGCACGCGTTTTCGTCGTTCGATTGGGGCTATTTGAAACCACGTGTATGTAGAGGATATCCTGGTTTTAGTTCCAGTTTATAGCCTGCTCTGTGGCAGCAAATGTGTCGTAAAAAAATGGCAAGCATAAGAACGGCTCACCCCGTTTCCACTGCGACAAGACGGGTTCAAGAGAAAATACTTAGAGCTCGACGATACTTCCCACACATGTAAACCTAGAACCAAAAGACAAACCACTGATAGAGCGATGAATGCATTTGGTACACGCCATACTGCAAGAGTCCTTAGAGTTGGCTGTAACAATGTCACCAGGACATCAAAAAAATCTCTCTTGGCTCAAATGAATGCCCAAGAAATTCTTATGTCATAGGTGGTGATCACAGCCCTCTCAGTGGTTCGTATAGACAAAGCTGAAGCAGACAAAGGTCCTACAGGGTAGTGCCCCCCAATGGATATGGCATACCGTTGAGCGCCACTCGGGGTACGTTCTGGCCTATATTTTTGGCTCACGAACAGATGCGGTGCTAAAAGAACGGCGCAAACTTTTGGAGCCATTCTGGATCGTTGCGTTGTTTACCGATGATTGGGCTGCCTATCACCGTGTCCCTATGGCGACAGAACATCATGCCGGAAAGCACAATACCCACTGTATAGCGCACAAACACCTAACTTGGCGTACAAGGATCAAACGGTTGGCCCGAAAAACGATCGGTTTCTCCAAGCGATGCACGATACCTTTCTTGGCCTATGCATCACATCCATGAATTTGGATGAGGTTTGCATCAATCAACCTCTTGGCGACACGACCTAAAAGGATCGCGCCCGCCTAGCAAGGTACGCCTGATGGTAAGGTCCAGATCTAAACGTTGGCATGAGGTTAAGCTCCATCGCAGCCCAGACCTATGCACGTACTCCTCGGGTAAGGCACGCCTGATGGTAAGGTTCAGATCGAGGTTCTAGGATATGATCCAAGTGAACATGTTTAATCCATGCAACCATTCACATAGAGCTGAATGCCCGCCTTTATGCCATGCAGCTTTAGCTGAAACTTCAGCGAGACTCATCACTCAAACCACCTAGAAGAGGCAACTTTCTGAAAGGGTATGATGATCTGGCCTTTGCTCAACCTCAGCACAGGCCCTGCTCCGTTTCATACCCCTTTTGATCATGCGTGGTGCTCCCAAACAGATCATGGTCCCGCTGCATACCTTCCGATACGGTTTGAGCAACATAACGACAGAGCGCTGATTTTTTCCCTGCTAAAGTCATTTCTATTGTAAAATGGAACAAATTCTCACAGTTATACCGCACTCATACGCTCATTAACCAAGCACGTTTATAGGTCATACCCAATGACAGATAAGCCTCTTATCACCGATGCCAGAAGAGAGATCGTTAAGCTGATCACATCAGCGGTGCTTGCTGATTCATCCTTGAAAATTCAATTAGATAAACAAAAAACTGACTACTACTCCCTTTTGCGCGTCAATGCAAATTCTCTGGAGGCTCTGCAGGCTGGTGACTATATGGGGATTGCCCCCCTGGACCCCGCCATGGGTAATGCGAAGATTCGCCAAGCAGAGACCATTTTTATTCAGTTTTTTACCTCGGATTTCTGTGCCGAGGCCACAACCCAATTTCAGTCTATCGGCAAAGATAAGACGTTATTGTTGGACGTACCCACACAACTGACCCTTACCGACCAAAAACGTTCGGATGTACGGGTTGAGGTTGATGAAAAATGGCGGATTAAACTTAAAGTTATCCGCCCTTCTGGGCTCTCTTTCCTTGCGACGGTTAAGGATATCAGTGCTGGTGGGCTCTCATTTCAAAGCGTAGGATCCATTCCCTACATCTCAGAAAAAGCCCGTGTCCGCTTGGTCCTACTGTGGAAGGATGAGGCCATAGACCTGCGCACCAACAGCGTGATGCTTAAAGACCTGGAAAAAGGTGGTGAGCGTTTTTTGCGGGCACGTTTTTTACCGGAATCCCAAAAAACAGCGGTGCAAATTGAAAATCTTGTGGCTCTTCTACAACGTAAACATATTGAGCAGCGACGCGATCTATTTGATGACTAGAGAGCAACATAGGATACGTATTCTCTATTTATTTTTGAGTTAAGTGTAATAAAGGATCGACTGACGGAAGAAGGGTTGCGGTGACCGGTGTGGTCCCATTTAGCTATTAAAGATCCGTCAACGTTACGCAAGATCTCCCCCCCCATGTGCGTACAGCTTTACAGGCCAGATACCCACACCCTTGATAGATCGATAAAAAGACAAGCATGAGAGATCCCGTGCTTATCCTTAAACTGAAACTGTTCTGAAAAACGAAAGCCATTATTATTTAACTGGCTATGATCAAATTTCTGATTAAATCGTGTCCAGCAAGCTGTTGAGACATTTACCCAGTTTTCATCTCCAGCAAAACTGGCGGCTTCAGACTTTAAAAAATCAGGAATACTCTGAATCCGCGCACAATTGTTCATACCACTGCCAATAAAGTTCTCCTTACCCGTTGCATCCTTAAAAGGTATGACCACACCTGTATGGGCGGAGACCCGAACGCCAGAAAACAGCCCACCGGCTTGTCGGCTTTTATAAAGCAGAATGTTACGCAGACCCAAAGCTAAAATAGGCGCATAGCCCGACAGTTTAGGGTTCAAGATGACATAACAACCATCCCCCGTCGGGACCATACCCCGTACAACCTCCATGGCATCATCCAAGACATCAGGAATACCAATAAAGTGCAACGATTCATCAATTCCATCATTCAACAGGTTAACCGTGAGAAATTGCTCATCGTCACTCAACAAGGAAAAGCCAACAATATCAATCAATAAAATATCTGTTTCAACCTTTCCCTTGGCCCGTTTCATCACATCCTCCTATTGGATACGATCCCGCAACTCCCGTAAGACATCCAGCTGAATTTGCATAATATACTGCTCTAAAGTCACCATATCGCGGTTGGAGACCTCCGTGAACGAAACCCGAACATTAGAGCCCCGTGATAGCTCATAAACCCCCAACAATTCACCACCCGGTTTCATGGAGACCTTGCGGCTCTCCATCTCCCCCAAAAAGGGGTCCCAGTTTTTAACATTCAACTCAAAGTGCAGCTCTAACAGCTCGCACATATCATCCACACCAACCTCATCCACCTTCTCAGTCAGTAAATTACACCCCCCCATAGAGAGATCCATCATGACCCCTGGTATAACCCGATCCCCCAAGCGCAATTTAACGGGGATCTCCTCTGAGGGTTCAACCCGAATGGACAGACGCAACCCCACCGCACCCTCAGCATATTGAATATGGTCTAAAATAGCGGTCTGAGCATTCCAATCAATACGGCTTACGCGCCCCTGCAGGCCCATATCCACATGGGGGCTTGAGAAAAAAGCCATACCCTCAGCCTGCATAGCAATAAGCTGAGTTTTAGAAGCTTTGACCATGACAGCATTGTCATGCACCTTTTGCAAATAACCGGGGTAGGAGATGGGCACCCCCTTATAGATGTTATAAAGCTTAATATCCCCACCACGTTTTAGGATCTCTTTAATCTCCCGACCACAGCTCACCAACATCTCTTGCTCTGCACCGACCAGAACCACATTGATGCGACTAAGCTCCCGCTCTTTTTCCAGGGGGTGGGTCTCGGTTAAGACAACCTCTTCGTCATAGTAGTCGGCTATTCCGTGAACAATACCCTTGAGCATGGGCAAGAGACGGCGTGAAGATTGATACCCCAACGCGACTTCATTATTTTTGGTGCGGATGGTGCGAATCTCCGGTGGGGAGACCTGGGGATTATAGGAGTGGATCCCCGCATGAATGATATTTTTTACATTTTCAACCACATCCAACGTACGCCATTCGGTCTGGATTAACCCCAACAGACCTGCGATATGGATGAGATCAATGGCCAAAGATCGACCAAAATCTTCCAGCAATTGCTGCGGCTCCAAACCAGCCTGCCGAGCTGTGGTGCGGATTAAGGTTGAAAACAGCAGGTCAGGATAGGCCAAGCTGGGATGAAAAGGTTCATCCACCAATTCAGCTTCATCAATAATCGTACTCCACGACACAGGTGGATCAAGCGATGCCACAAAACTGCGCCATTTGACGAACATAAAACCATGCATAAGCTGGTTTCCTTAAGTCTATATGGGTGCGACAACCATGATTAATGGGGCTCGCTGAATTAGGCAGGGGAGCTTTGCTCATTCCACACCAAAACAATCGAGTGCCCACCCCCCCCTTGCTGCACCTCCTCCAAACCCGGCGCATCCTGCATGCTGGAGGCCGACACCAACAGTTGGCTTACCCCACCATCGGCTTTTTTTAAGGTTATGGGCATATTGCGTTGCGGACCTTGATAGGCCGCTTTGGTAATGATCCCCTCGATCTCACCTTCTGCAAACAACGCTCCCAAAGGCTCCCCCAACAGATCCTCTTCTTCCATGGCCGCCATGGCTGCCGCTGCGGGGTTGATCGAGGTCACCATGCCTTTTTCTGTACAGACCACCAAACCTACAGAGGCCGAAGAGACGAGGTTTTCCATGGCCCAGCGTGCCATAGCATGCTCTTCTACCTTACGCTCCAGGCTCTGTTGCATCTGTTCCAAGTTTTGGTCCTGCGCCCAACTGTTGCAAGCATTACGAGCCAGTTGCAAAACCTCATCCCGGGTCAGCGGTTTACGGGTTAACAGCACATCATGTTTTACCGTCTCCTGAATTTCATCAACACTTCGGTCACTGTAAGCTGTGACAAAGATGATATAGACACGATCATCCAGATCACGAATCTGTTTTGCTGTCTCCAGACCATCAATCCCAGGGGGCATGCGTATATCGACAAAAGCAGCCGCAAATGGACGGTTTTCGCTTAATGACTGCCGTATCAGTGCAACAGCATCCACCCCTTGAGAAGCGGTCACAACTTCATACCCCTGCTCTTGGGCTTCAACCGGCGTTACCGCCTCCTCATCCATAAACAGATCCAGTTTGGAACGCTGCTGTTCTTTGGGCAGCAAAATATCACGATAGACCTGTAGCAGTTGCTCATCGTCATCAACAGCTAGAATCCGGGTATTAGACATGGATCAACTCCCAAATACTACGCATCCGAAGAGGGGACAATGGAGGAGGCATAGTCCCCTGCCATTCCCCAACACCGTTGTAAAAAAATCCGGGTTGGCACATCTTCCGGGCAGCCCGCCAAACAGGCTTGAAAACACTGGGTTGCCTTATCCATTTCACGGGCATGATAATATTGTACCCCCTTCACATACTCGGGCAGTATAGATAATTTCTTCTGCCGTAATTGTTCTGGGTGGGCATCCAAAATTTCATGAAAGGCCATAGGGGCGCTTTTGCCCCGTACTTGGATATAATCGACCAACCGTAAGCGATACGGAAAATCATCCTTTAGGGCTTGAACCGCCATCTCAGACAACAGAACAGGCGCGCCATACTGCTTGGTTAGGGCTTCGGTACGAGCTGCCAGATTAACGGTATCTCCAATAACCGTGGTATCCATGCGGTCACTTTCACCTATGGTCCCCATCATCACCGGCCCAACATTAATCCCAACCCCAATGGCTATGGGAATATACCCGGCCCGTTGACGCCCCTCATTATAACCATACAACCGCTGACTCATTTCTACCGCAGTGGCCACCGCATTGGTGGGATCTTCAAACAAGGCCATGATGCCATCACCCATATATTTATCGATAAAACCATCATGCTCCCGAATGATCGGCCCCATATGGCCAAGATAGCTGTTAATAAAGCGAAAACTCTCCGAGGGGGAAATCGACTCGGAAAAAGCCGTAAAAGATCGAATATCAGAAAACATCACCGTCATCGCCCGCTCTTTACAGGCCCCAAGTGCAATATGCCCCTGTTGCTCCTGGTCATCTAACACATGGATAAAATTCTTGGGCACAAACTTGTTAAAGATTTCAATTTGCTCTTCGAGTTGACGGTTCTTATCTTCCAGTTCACGATCTTTACACCAGCTGATGCAAGCATTGCGCGCCTGTTGAAAAATCTCCTCCCGCGTCATAGGCTTACGGGCCAAGACCACATCGTGACGCAGGTTACGCTGAATCTCCTCAACCGAACGGTCACTGTAGGCGGTGACAATAATGATATAGATCGCTTCATCCAGTGCCCGTATCTGTTTGGCAGTCTGTAGACCATCAATCCCCGGAGGCATACGAATATCAATAAAAGCCACCGCAAAAGGGCAGTTTTGATCCAATGCATCCTGGACCTGGGCAACCCCCTCTTCTCCCTGGTTGGCCGCCACCACATCAAAGCTTTGATAAGGCTCTTCCTCAGGTGTATCCACTTCCTCCTCGGCCTCATCCAAAAAGGCACTGAGTTTGTCTGAAGCAACCGAAGACGTTTTTTGTGGCCCGAGAATATTGACATAAGCATCCAGCAACTGCTGATCATCATCTACGACTAACACACGATTATTGCTCATGATTGGCCCTTCTCAGCCCATAAAGGTAGCTGGATCACAAAGCTGGCCCCCTGCCCTTTACCCGCACTCTTAGCCACAATAGACCCATTTAACGACTGCACAAAATTACCCACGGTATGGAGACCAAAGCCAGATCCTGACGCTTTACTGGTGACGCCAAAGCGAAAAATGTCCTGCAGCCGTTCAGCTTCAATACCGCAACCGTTATCCACAACCCTTATTTCAAAGCGGTCGTCCTCAATTGGCTCAGCTGTAATTTGAATACGCCCCGGATCAACTTCTGGTTGGGCCGCAATGGCTTCCAACCCATTTTTGATCAGATTAATCATCATCTGCAGCATCTGACTACGAGGAAGTTTAAGTTGTGGCAGTTGCTCCGAGACCTGCACCACCATATCCACCCCATATTTTTCCAACAGGTCCGATTGAATTAGGGTGGCGTCCTCAATCAACTCTTTAAGGTAAAATTCTGAGATCAAAACATATTGGGATGAGTCACGATGAATTTTTATAATATCCGAAATATGCTCAACACTGGTTCTAATCTGCTCGGAGGGTTGTTCAAAGGCACTTTGAGCCGTCTCTGACAACTGCTCACCCAGGTCAGCCATAACCTCTAGCAAGGTATCCAAAACCTGCTCAGCCGATTGGCCACTGGCTAAACGCTTGCGCGAGGCAGGTCCTACTTTTTCCAACATCTGTGCCGTCTGCTTAAGCTCCTCACTTTTTAACTGTAGCGTCTCAGCCCTGTTGAGGATGCTCATAATGGCATTACCAATATTGTGCAAAATAGAGATACTCATTTCAGCCACACCAGACTGGAAAGAGGCGTAGTGAAGCTGCTCCTGATCCCGTTTAACCGCTGTATAATCCACCATGGTCACGACGATCAATATAATATCACCCCCAGCGCCCTTGACCGGAACAGCATGATAGACATAACAAAATGGCTGAGATTGATGGGTAACCAAACACTCCTGACGTACCGGTTTACCTGTCTGTAGTGCCGCAGGAATGGCACTGGCAAAACTCTCCATCAAGCTTAAGCGCCGCCCTTGTGGTGCTGGCGTGGACCACTCCAGCACCTCCCCAACACTCAAACCTAACTGCTGAGCCCGTGTATTGACCTGAATGATTTGCCCGCTGGTAGAATCCACCGAATACAGGGCATAGGGTAGTGCATCAACCACGGCACGCATGCGTGCCTGTTCCACCTGAATTTCACCGAGAAAAAAGGAGGTCAGGTCTAGGTCTTGCGGGGTATCAGCCCAACTCTCATCGGCCTCGTCTTCATAGCCCTGCTGACGTAAAAAATCTCCAATTTTCTGATCATTTTCCATAATGTGTTGCAAAACCCACAGCGCCAACGACCGAAGAAGCTCCTGTTTGTGCTGTGGATGCAGCTGTTCATCCGCAAAAGCGAGCAACTGTCGGTTTAAACGCTTTTTAAAATTATCATGAATACGTTTGTGCTCTTCATACAGCGGGTATGCAACCTTCTGCATAAGAGCCTCTTCATGGTCAAAATGCTCACCAACATAACGGTTTAAATATTTAATTAACTGTTGAAAGGATTCATTATCAACTTGATCATGATCCAGCAGTTCCGCAGCTTTAGAAAGCAGGATGCGATGCTCTTCATCCACCATGGCATTACCAATTTGAAAAGCCTTATTCCATAACATCACAAACCTCCTCCCGGCCTAAGCTAAACGTTACTCTTGATTCTCCTGCGCCTGACAATCCACCGGCAGTTCAATGTTAAAAAGAGCACCTTTATCTTTACCTGCGCTGATGGCCTCGATGGTACCTTCCAACCCTTGTACAAAGTTAGCGATGGAGTGCAACCCTAGGCCAGATCCCTGCTTTTTCATGGTAACACCAAAATGGAAGATCCGGGTTAAATCCTCCTCGGCGATACCACATCCATTGTCCACCACATGGATCAACATACGCACGACCCCTTTGGGCATGACAGAAATACCGATCTGATTGGGCTCATCGTTGGGTGCCGTTCGGTCGGCAATGGCTTCTCGGGCATTTTTAATCAGATTAATCATCATCTGTAAAAATTGGCTTCGTGGTAGATTAACTTGCCGTAGTAAAGGCGAGATGTTAACGGTCACCTCAATTTTATATTTTTCCAAGATATCGGCTTGAATAATCAGTGCATCCTCTATCAACTCCGATAGGTCAAACTGGGAGTACATCACATATTTAGAGGCGTTTTGGTGGATCTGAATAATCTCTGAAATATGCCGCACACCCAGGTGAATCTGCGTGGCATTTTTCTTCAGCTCATTCTCAGCCAAACTTACAATCTCATCACCAATATCGGTAAGAGCCTCACCCAAGCTACACATAAGCTTTACAGGATCTTCCCCTTTGGCCATCTTTCGATTGGCCACACCACCTACCCGTTGAAGCATGGCCGCCTGCTTTTGTAGGGCGATGCTCTGCTGTTCAATATTCTCTGCACGGTTCATGATGCTCATAATGGCATTACCAATATTGTGCAGAAGTGTCACCGCCATTTCAGCAACCCCAGACTGAAAGGCGTGGAACTGCTCCTGTTTTTCCAGCCGTTTCATTTCGGTTATGTCGATGATGGTCTCTACAATCCAGGGGATATTGTGGTTGGCATCCTCAATAGGCGCAGCATGAAAGGCCAGTGTTCGTTTGGGTTGGTCCGCAAAACGCCAGCTACGTTCCACACGGGCTGTTGTTCCCCGCTCTAAGACACGCGCCAAAGCACAGGGATGATCTTGATCACAGCACGCCTGTTCTTGGTTCCACAACACCCTATAACAGGTCTGATCGGGCATAATGCCCAATTGTTGGGCCTTATGGTTGGCCAGACGTATGGTCTTGCGTGGCATCTCAACCAGGTAGGTTGGAAAGGGCAAACCATCCAGCACAGTTTGTAGCTCCTGCCGCTGGGCATCTACCTGCTGTCCAAAAAGCTGTGCTCCGTAAAGGTCATTACGCAGGCGCTGCTCCATCTCTTGTTGCAACAGTGCCCCGGCAAAAATCTCTCCGGCTAGGCGTAACATGACGAGGTCTTCTTCCGACCACTGTTTTTCCCGCGCACAGGTGGCAAAACTTAAAAAACCCAAGATGCGCTCCCGCCAACGCATGGGTACATAGATCACAGAGAACAGGTCCGCCTGCTGGAGATGTTTTTTGAGACGTTCATAGGGTAAACCAGGCTCTAAGACACGAGGTATTTGAACGATTTTTCCTTGAGTTAGAGCTTCAACAGGCAAGCCGACCTCTTTGATAGAAAGCCCCTGCCTTTTTTCTTGTAGAGAAGCCACGCCAGGTAGACACCATTCATGGGTATTACTGTAGCTTGTTAAATCTTTGGAGAACAAAAACAGGCAGCCCCGTTCAGCATCGCTAAACTCAGCAAGTGACTGTAAGGCTGAAACGATGACTTGATCCATCTCATCCAAAGAGCACTGCACAAAACGGGATGAGAGAGAAGCCACCAACTGCTCAAGCTTGAGTCTATGCCCAATGGCTTGCTGTGCCTCATAACGGCTGGATACATCTCTAAGAATGGCTTGAATCCGTGGTTCGCCCTGAACTTCAATTACCTTGGCGGTAATATCCATGGGAATAGCATCCCCCTGGCCCCGTTTGATCCAAAGCTCAGGAATACTCAGATCACCCTTTTGCAAAAGCTCTTGAAAATAGACCCGCGCCCGGTTCAACCCTTTGGGTGTACAAAAATGTTCGTAAAACATCCCCGACAACTCATCCCATTTATAACCGAGAACATAATGAGCCTGATGATTAGACCAACGGACGATACCGTCATAATCCATAATAACAATAGGATCTGCCGCATTTTGCAGATAGAGACGGTGGCGCTCCTCACTCTCTCTAAGTGAAGCTTCAGCCCTTTCTCTACCAAGAACCTCCGCCTGTAATTGATGAATGGTATGGGTTAAATCCTTGGTTCGGGACTCTACGCGTCGCTCTAACTCCTGCTTCAGTTGCCGTATCTCTTGCTGGTCGACCTGACGTTTAATGGCAAACAACATGGCCCGGACCAAATTGTCCCCAAAGATTTGACCTTTTATGAGAAAGTCCTGCGCCCCTTCCGCCAAGGCCAACTCTGCCAACGCATGATCTGCAGAGCCTGTCATAACAATAACAGCACAGTATTGAGCCACATCTAAGAACTGGGTAATGGTCTGTTCACCGGTGCTGTCCAGCAAGTTGACATCCAACAATACAAGGTCCCAATCTCGCTGTTTTACACGCTCGATCGCACTTGTCAGCTCCTGCTCCTGGTGGAGCTTGAAGGGGGAGTATCGGGCATCAGCCAGTTCAGCCATTAACACCCTGAAGTCATCAGGACTATCCTCAACAACCAATACATGATAAAGGCGATTAATCATACTTCCCCCCCTCTATCCGCTAAACAGCCAGGAGGTGGAAAATGCAGCGTAAAGGTACTACCCTGTTCGGGCTGACTATGCACGGTAATGGTGCCGTTATGGTGGGCCATAATTTGCCTACACAAAGCCAGCCCAATACCCGACCCCTGCACCTGACCCAAGGGGTTAAGTCTTTTAAATATGGTAAAAATATCTTCCCAATACTGAGATTCAATACCCATACCATTATCTTTAAATACTAGCTGTATCCCCTGTTCATCCACCTCTCCATGAACCTGGATTATGGGCGCACGCTGCGCATGCTGATAACGCATGGCATTGTTTAATAGATTTTGAAAAAGATCCGCAAGCTGAGTTTCATCCCCTTCTATCTCAGGAAGATCATCAAAGGTGATGGTCGCTCCAGCTTCTTGAATGGCGACCGTCAGGTTATCCATCACCTCCTGCATAAGACGTTCAGTATTTAGTTTTTTAAAATCACGGCCCTGTGTGTTCACACGAGAGAGCAGCAACAAGCCTTCAATCATACGTTGCATGCGTTTGGAGGCATTTAACGTGTGTTGGACAAAGGATTCCCCTTCCGCATCCAGCCGTTCCCCATAACGGCGCTGGATAATCCGAAGGTAGTTGGAGACGGAACGCAAAGGTTCTTGCAAATCATGAGAGGCGCTGTAAGCAAACCGTTCTAAATAGCTATTGGAACGCAAAAGAGCCTGGGTCTGTGCTTGTAGGTCTTCCTGGGTTTTACGGCGTTGGCGAACCTCCAGCTTTAGAACCTGGTGAGCTTGTTCCAATTCTGTAGCCATATGGTTGAAATCCGCAGCCAACTGCCCCACTTCATCTCGGTACATCTGAGGAATACGCTGACTGTAGTCTCCCAAAGCCAACTGGTGGGTTGCACGGCGTACTTGGGCTAAGCGCTTCGTAACCATAAAGGTAATAACCAGAGCAATGGCTATGGCCACCAAAGCAGCTAACATCAATGACCACAACTGCTGCTGCTTAAATGCCCATATGGGGGAAGAGATAAAATCATCTGGCCAACCAATAATGAGAACCCATCCTCCCCCTTTAAAACGATATTTATTGCCCCCATCATTAAGCTTTACACGGCGAGCATAGGAATAGAGCGTACGTTTATGATGCTCCTGGTACCAAAAAAAACCCTGCTCTTGGGATGCCAGCTTAAATTGCTGCGCATGTGCAAAGGATTCCAATAACCGGAAAGGATGATCGGCATAAAGCAGACGACCTGATTGATCAAAAAGATAGAAGTCACCCCGGTTTGATACCGAAAGTTTGCTGACAGCATGTCGCAAAATATGCAGGGCCGGTATGAGACTACATAAGCTACCAACAGTATGGCCTTGTGGGTCTAACAACGCTGCCGTTAGCCGGATGAGATAATGCCCTGTTTTTTGATCTAAAAAGGGTTCAGAGACAAACACTCTATTCTCTGCAAGCTGTGTATGGCACTGCAAATGGGGCAACGATCGATCAATGGGATCACCAGCCCATGCGATGGGGTAGCCTTGACGATCCATAAGCATGACACTTATAAAAACAGGCTCTGCCCGAAAATGGTGATAAACCGGGATAAAAAAACGACTTAGAGAGAGAGATAAAGGCGCCAACGCCATCTGCTGCCAACAGGGTTGGCTCATGCTTGTACAACGTGCTCTCCCCTGCTCTTGGACCTCATCCTCAGGAAAAACATTGGCCTGTATTAACGCCTGCTGTACATGGGGTTGTTGACCATATCGGATCAACTCATCACTCAAATTAAAGATGCGCCGCTCCACATGGTTCAACTGTTCAACCGCAATCTCAGAGCCATGCATTCCCATAATTTGGGTGATTTTACCCTCAAAAGCCTCCAGCCCAAAAAGCGCATAGATAAGCAGCATGCCCAAAACCAGGGCAAACCCTAGGGAAATCTGCAAACCTATGCTGCGTATTTGAACCATGGCTCACCTATTGTAAAAACAGTATGGAACCTTCCTTGTGGCGAGCAGGTAAGAGGGGAATGTTGATATCCCGACTACCCGCAATGGCATGCAATGAACCAAATAAACTGGGGAAGATAAATCCTTCATTCAGACGAGCTCTTAAGTGCCCACGTGAGATGGTGGTATGTTTTAAAAGGCCCGACA
Organism: Magnetococcus sp. PR-3; assembly: GCF_036689865.1. NCBI lineage: Bacteria > Pseudomonadati > Pseudomonadota > Magnetococcia > Magnetococcales > Magnetococcaceae > Magnetococcus > Magnetococcus organivorans. The sequence continues at coordinate 148,398 of NZ_JBAHUQ010000011.1, read as the reverse complement.
CCAAGCGCACAGCCTCATGACCGTTTGCGGCATAGTGGCTCATGGGACGTTGATACGCTTTTTGATACGCTAACCTAACGGGCTTTGCATACGAAAACTGGGGGTTATACATAGCGGGCAGGCTAAGCCGTACCTCATTAAAACCTCCAATCCCTGCTTGTATCGCTAAAACAGAACCTGCCCCTGTATAAATTGCCCCCTGATGCCCCCTCTTTTTAAGTTGTTGGAGAATGATCTTTACATAGGAGATAAACCCCAGCACATACAGGGGTTCATGGGGGTCTAAAACATCCAAGTAGGGGCCAAAATTCTTGGTCTTAGGGGGAAATGGATAGGCTTTATCCATCACCAAACTTTTGCTTTGCTGAGCTTGGCAAGCCTCCACCACAGATCGGCCATAAGGATCATCCAGGTAGAGGATAGAAAAACGGTGTTGATGCTCCATATGCATCGACAGACGTGCTACCCGGCACTCCTCCTGGGCATCTGTAAAAAAACGAAAGCTCCAGCGATTTTGCTGAGAAAGCGAGGGTGCTGAAGTGACCAACCCCATCAGGGGAACTTGGTAGTCTCCTGCCAAGGGGGCCAAAGCCAATGAAATTCGGCTAAAGTTGGTGAAATAGATCAGTGGGGATATCTTCTGCTCAAGCTCAACCAAGGCTTGCTTGGCCTGCTCGGTATCTGTGGCGCTATCTTTGATATGCAATGTAACGGGACGCCCCTGTATACCCCCTTTCCGGTTTAACTGGGTAACAGCAAGCTGTAAACCACTTAAGACATCCTCCCCCGTTAGTTTGCCCGAACCACTCAGGGAGAGAATGGCTGCCATATGAACGGGCACCACCGGTTTCACACCAACACGCAGGGCATACACACCAGCACTACCCAACAGCAGTAGCACAGCCACAACAGATATCCATCCTCTCTGGCCTGCAATCCCCATCATGCCCCCCTCAATGGGTTGAACAGAGGTAGAGAAATGCCTTCGTGAGAACAAGACTTTTTTTGTTTGATTATGTCATTTTAGCACATCCATCTTGCGAATAGGGGATATTCACAGCAACCAACCACTCAGGATGGGTTAACCCAGGGGCAGCTGCAAAGGCATGCGTAGGGTAAATCGGCTACCCAGCTCTAAACCGGGGCTTTCAACTTGAATGGAGCCCCCTATTGATTGCACAAAGTTGGCGGCGACATGAAGCCCCATCCCCACACCTTCCACTTTGCTGGTTGAGCCAAAGCGGAAAATCTTGTCTCGATCTTCCTCCGTAATACCACAGCCATTATCAATGATGGTCAGGGTAAAAAAGCTCTCTGACACAGGTTGGGCCTGCAAGACAATGGAACCAGCATGGGGTGTCTTAAGGTTTAAAATGGCCTCTTGGGCGTTATCCAACAGATGTAAGACTGTCTGCATTAACTGATTACGCGGCATCTGTACTTCGGTGAGAGTTGGCGTGATGTCAAATGTCACTTCAATAGCCTGTTTTTTCAACCCTTCTGCCCGTTCCAGGTAAGCATCCCTAAGCAGAGATTCCAAGTTAAACCGGCTGACCAGGGTCATTGTGCTGGCAGACTGTTGTTTTTTAATCAACTCTGCAATACGTTGCCCCCCTTGAATGATCAACGCACTATCGGCTTTCATCTGTTGATTGGCCATCTCATCAACAAACTGCCCCATCTCCTCAATAACCGGTATTAAAGCGTGTAGAATTTCTGAATCCTGCATGCCTTGTGCACGTTTTTTAGTACTGACTTGCCCAAGCTGAGCAAACTGCTTGGCCTGTTTACCCAATCTGTGACAATGGGCCTGCATCTGTTCACTTTGCTCCAAAATAGCCATGATGGCATTGCCCACATTGTGCAACATAGAGACATTCATATCTGCAATACCCGCCTTAAAATGGGCATAGCGCTCTCGTTCGCTGTTACGGGTACGTACAATCATATTCCCCACCAAATTGGCCACTGAGGTCAGAAAATCGAGTACCTTAGTCTCTTGGATCAATCCTGGCTGGGTATATAGATTAATCAAACCCAACAGCTGAGATTGGTGCAGAATAGGAATACAGACATGACCATGCTCTTCAATACCTTCATAGCTAATGGTATGATCATGGTCCAAATGGCTGCGGCACAATAAGGCACGGTTTTGTGCTGCTTTACCACATAGACACTGTCCCATTTGTACATGTTTGCATGCGGTTAGAAGATGCTCTGAAAGGTTTTGCTGCACCACCATGGTTAAGTGAGACTCCCCCTCTTTGACCAAAAAAATGCACCCTTTTTTCTCCAGAGCTAACCAGGAAAGATCCAGTAAAATATCCAACACCTCTTCTAAATAATCATCCAAACTGATCCGTTCAACCCCACGGGAAATCACCCCATGTAAAGTTGCTTGTATGTCCTTATCGTGAAGAAGTTCGGCCTCTAATTGTTTACGTTGGGTAATATCCCGAACCACCCCAACCCCGTGCCACTGATTGTTGTGGGGAACCGCACTTAGGGAGAGCTCAATGGGGAATTCATGCCCCTCTTTATGCCGTGCAGGAAGCTCCAGAGTTTTTCCCACAGCCCCACCTTGGCCCGTACGACAAAAGTGGGGGAATACCTTTTCAAACTGCTGACGATAGCGCTCTGGAGCTAATGCTTGATGCAGGTTTTGGCCTAAAACCTCTTCTGCCTTATAACCAAATATACGTTCTGCTGCTTGGTTCCAAAACAGGACAGCCCCATGATGATCCATTAATATCATGGCATCCATCGCGGCGTCAGCCACCCCACGAAAGCGCGCTTCACTCTCACTTAATTGTTGGTTAAACTGCACTTGCTCGGTGACATCCACACAGGTATAAACCCCACCTCCCCCAACATCTGCATCCAGCTTGCTCCCTTGCCAAACCTTATGTTGTATAGGACCTTTTACAGGGGTAACCTCAATCGTTTGAGCCCCGTTGTGAATAATGACCGATGCTTGAGCTGGGGATGTATCTGTGCTGGCAACAGGTGTAGCGAACTGACCAAACCACGGTTTACCGATGAGTGCACCCAAGCTACTCCCTATAAGGGCACACCCTTTTGGGTTGATGTGCTCAATGCAACCTTGCGCATCCAACACCACAACCATCACTTCAGGCAACTGTAGGATTTTCTCTTCGATCGCTAAGCCCCGAGCTTGTCGAAAAGCTGTTTTCTTACTGCTGAACGGTGAATTTTCACCTTTTAGAACAACGCCCATGAAAATGAGGAGAATGAGCACAGATAAACCGATGCTCATAGACTCTAGATCACCCAATAAGTGTTGAGTGTGCCAAAAGCTCTGGTTAACCGCTTGGTCCAATTGAAGCGTCCCAACAAGCTCACCTTTACTCAGGTAAGGCAGGTAGCTTTCAACATACCCTGGTGCTGCGCTTTGCCCAATACGCTCATTGTTAAGAACAAGCAGGGTCACCGGCTGACCAACTTTAACCGTTACAGGCATGTTCCGCAGAACACCGCCTTCTGAGTGGCTGCTGTAGCGCAAGCGACCTTGGCGGTCATACAGATGGAGACCACGTAGCCCACTTTTTTCCATATAATTAATAAGATATGGAAAAACCACAGCATTCAACTGTTCATCACGGCCCATCGTCAGCTGTTTTTTTGCCAACCAAGACAACAGCGGATCAGCCAGAACAATCGCCTGTTTTTCAACACCTTTTATGTGTAGATGATGTTGCTGTGGAATGAGAAAAAAAAGTAGGTAGAGGGGCAAAACAAGGGTGACACCAAGGATGATAATCCATGGCCATGGTGGCAGAAAAAACCAAGAGAACCTACGTGCTCTATCAGCCATAAGGAACGCCTTTCCTTAATCATACCTGGATGAAAAAAGGCGAAAAATATGCATACTTGAACAAGCAAATAATGGAGTTGATCATTATCTTTCTGCTGCACAATGCTTCTTTATACTAACACATAGTCTAAAAAACTGAGTAAAAAACCCCCTTCAAACCATGCATAAGTCAGATTAAATCACAGCGGCAACCGATTGACCTTAATCAAGTTTTCCACATGTAATCACTTCCGTTCCTACTGCAACAGCATCGGACACCCCCGTATATCCGCATGGTGACGGGCCAAAACCAGATCTAAACAGAGAGACAACAACACGCTTAAAGGCGCAAAAGTCCAACTGGACGCTGTGGTAGATCAACCTTGTTCAGGACACAAAGAGGGGTTGTTGCCATGATGCATCGGGGTAAAAGGTTTTTTCCTGTGCGTTTATCTGTCACGAACCCACATGTGGTCACCCAACAATGTCTTATGAAGTTCTACAACCAGCGAGGCATGGCTGAGTCATGAATCAAAAAAGAGCAAGAAAGCTCTTTGGGAAATAAGGCTTTCCGGCCATGCTTGAAGAGCTGGCCGAGGTGTAACCCCAACCCTACACTTGGCCGCAGCTTCAACCAATGTTGTAGCGGTTGCCCCGGCCTAAAGGGGTCAAGCATGGGCTGCTGACAGTCCTGCATGAGGAACTGCTCGTCTTTTTTTCACCCCCATCACCACTACGGCTATGCCGTTACCACCCAGGGAACGATCAACGAAAGATAGTTTCTTCTTTTCAGCACCTGATCCCACCCCGTTATCCCCAATCACTTCCTGCATATTGCTCAGGGCTATCACAGATCACATTGGCACAGGTGTGTGATGGATTTTCAGACCAAATCCCAGCCGACCTTCACTGTATCAACCGGCTCTGATCAGGTGATCACGTCAGAGGGACAACCCCTTGCCGACCACACACAGCGCAAACCCCTGTACCTTTTTGTATTCCTAAGACCCCCTACACACATCAAGCAGCTTTTTTATCGAGGCCCCAGCATTTTTCTCAGTTCATCCATCTGAGGAAGGATACGCCCTAGGCCATGGTCCAGTGACAAATGCAGGTCTGCTATGGCTTGATGGCGTGCCTCTTCACCCTGAGCTTGGGTGAGTCTCACCATACCACGGTAAAACAGCCCCACGGGTTCATGCCCATTCTCTTCAAGAATTTTATGGATCAGCACTTCCGCCTGTGGCAACGAACCTTGTTCCAGCCGCCAAGCTAAATAGGGGGCCAGCAAATCTGTTCGGCCCGGTGCCAAGGTATGATAATCCACAGCCCAGCGATGCCACTGTTGCGCATTAACCTGAATATCCAGCCCTTGACTGCAAGCGGTTAACCCTTGGTTGGTCAATTGATTATAGAAGCTTAACCCCACATGATAGTCCGATGCGACCACATGGGCCTGTGACTGCACACCCTCTAGAATACGTGTGGCTAACTGGGTACACCACACCCGCGTCCGCGGCTCTCCCTGCTGAAGATGCAACAGCCAACCCTGCATCACCATATTACGCACCTTATTGTGGCCTCGGGGATCTGACGGTAACTGGGTAAGATCCAGCATACCGGTTTGACCTGGTAACTGTTTACCGACCTTAAGACCAAAGGGAATCAGTGTTACCACTGTTAACAGAGCACCAACCAGAACCACCCCAGCCATACCAACCATAAAAGGCTTTAGCATAGGCAGCGTTTTACCCCCCAGCTTATCCGGGTACACCACAGCCACCAGTGCCATCACCCACAAAGGGTGAAAGATTGGTAGCTGCCACCAAAACCCTAAATAGCACACCGTGCCAAGTATGAGCAGCCCCCCCACCCATACCCTCTGTTGTGGTAACTTAGCCAACCAATAACCTTGCACAGCCAGCATGGTCAGCAGACCAAAACCACCGACCGTAAGCAGTTGCTCTAAAACCAGGTTATGGGTATGAAACATGTCTCTCCACAAAAAATCCCACTGAGGATCAAGCAAAGAGCGTTGCGCATCTAAAAGATGTGCATAGAGCAGCTCCTGAACATGTCCGGCCCCAGATCCCCATAAGAGCTGTGTGGTAGAGACATCAGCTAAGGCATGTTGTGCCATGTGTGCTAAGGCAATGCGTCCATCCAAGCTGGCCACCCCGGTATCCGGGGTTAAGTGAGTGAGTAGTGCGACAGGGAACAGCACGGCAACGGCCAACAGGAACCAACGTGGCCAGTTCCCTAAGCGGTAAAACCTCAAGACCATAGCGGGGGATCGATTTCCCAGCCACAACAGGGTTATTCCCATGAACCAGCCAACCTGGGCCAAACGGTTATCACTGATGGCCAATACAGCCACAGCCACCAACCAAACCCACCAACGCCGATATTGGTATGCAGAGCCTTCATGATGCCGCAACAGGGAAAAAGGCAGAAAAAGCCCCAAAGAGGCATAGAGATCATGGGTCTGCATCAACCCCTGAGGAAACCAACCCAGTGTTTTTTTAAGGACGATCAAGCCCAACAAAAGCCCACCAATCGCCGTTAACCCAAGGGTCATACGGCGCCACCAGGTGGCATGTTCTGCGAGCAGCCAGAACAGCCCAGCCACCACAGCCATTTCCAGCATGAACAAGGGCCCCTCTCCACTCTGAGCGGTTCCCACCCAGGCCAGTAGCGGAAATGAGGCCCAAGGGATCGACACGACCCCGCTTAGGCCAAGCAGAACAAAGCCCAGTGACACTGGGTTGAGCATCACCCTGGATCGTTCATAGCGCAGCAGCCATAAAGCGGCCAACACCAATACACTATGAAGCCAAAATAGACTCAGTTCGGATGAGGGCCACAAACCAAAGGGGATATCTTGCACCGCCCATAGAGGGGCCAAAAACAGCATCACCAATAGAACGAAAGGCACTGACCTTGTTGCAGAAAAAGCCCAAGTAGACATATTACGTTCCCTTATGGTCGGTTCCCCTGCCATTGACGCCAAATATGTTGTGCCATCTCTGGCCAGACACTCATCCAACAGCAGGCATGATCCTGCCCTGGAATAATATGAAGGTGCCTATCCGCTTTCAACTGAGCTTGATGTAGAAAAGCACGTGCCACGTGGGGGGTAATGACCTTATCCTCTTCACCTACAACGTGAACCTGCGGCTGTGTACGCAAGGACACTGCAACATCTAAGGGGTCTAAAGAGCCCTTTAGGGGGGCAAGTCCTTGGCGCTGGGTCCACACGTTATGGGCCAAATTACCCGCCACCGTTACCCAGCCTGATAGATCATCACGCCGGGTAGCGATAAGGGCGGCTAAAGCCCCTCCGCCAGAAAACCCCACCAAATAGAGCTGCTCTGGCTGATAACGTGCTACCAGCTGATCCACAACCTGATTAAGAGCTTGCACCATCTCTTCAGCATATCGCGCCCGATCCCAAAACCTGGGCTGACATAAGGGACCGTTGGCCACCCGAAGATAGTGACATGGACGGGCCAGATGAACCGCCAAACCCAAGGATGCTGGATGTGCTGTGGCCAAAGCCAAGGCCACAGGATTTTTAGGGGTAGGATCCATACTGGTATGTCGGCCATCACTGCTGACAAAGCCATCCCCTTCAATATAGAGCGTCAACACCTTAACCGGATGCAGCTTCACCCTGGCTGGCGTATGAATACGCATCAAAAAAGGATCTGTTTTAATCGTTTCTGCCACAAACCCAGATGAGGTAAGCAGATCTTGCGTTGCTTGCAGACGCATGTTCATACCCAGCCCCTGACAGCCTGAGAGCGCCCCCAAAAGCAAGAGCCCGATCACCCCTTTAAGTCGACTCATAACGGCTTACGCCCCCCCCTATAAAAAAAGGTGCAGATACCATGGGTATCTGCACCTTGTACTTCCTTATTCCGCAAGTATTTATACCTTGCGAAAAAGACCTCTTACCACTGCCAGCGCAGCTGACCAGAGATATCAAAGATCGAGACATCCGAGTCGGTGATGCTGGCAGCATTAGCCTCCAGGCTCAGACTCAGGTGATCATTCACAGCAATACTGTTACCCAGACCTAAGCCCAAGCTTCCTTTGTCACTGGCGTAGTACTGACCACTCGCCAACAGCGTACTTTCGGGCGCTTTCACAAAATAGTTACCGGTCAGATTAAGGAAAGGTGTGTGTTTACCGTAGGTGCGGGAAACATGAACACCCACATCTGCCCAGGATACTGTTTGAGTATCTTTGGCAACCGCGGTGGCATCACTTTCCGTAAAGGCATCGTTGCGGGTGTGCACATAGGTCATGCCCAATGAAGGCCGTACCACAATTTCATTTTTAACCACAAAATTTTTGCTACCGCCTGCTTGCATCATGAAGCGGGTAGAATCATAACTGCCAGTAACGGCCCCACGCTTGGTATCGTTGCTCAATCGGGAGATACCAGCCAAGCCCACCAAATCTACACGATTAGGCAGGGTGTAACGGACGTAAGGCATGAAGCTCACACCAGAAGCCTCAAAGGTACCCGTATTAAAGGTGGTATCCAGATCGGTATTTTCACCCATCAATGCCGCACCGATCACAAGGTTGGCATTCATCTTTTTATCCACACCAATCAGGCCTGTCACGGTGTTACCATCGTAGGCCATACCTGAGACGTCTGAGTCAACATTGGTGTTACCCACTTTGGCCCAAACACCAACACCTGCCATGCGATCGCCACTGGCACCGGCGGTGGTGCTCAACCCTGATCCAATCAGACCTCGTACACTGCTCATAGCCTTGGTTGCGACACTCACACTTACAGGGCTAGAGACCGTTGTAATTGCTGCCTGAGTATTTGTTGCAACATCCTGTGCCATTGCAGGTGCCGCGAGTAACATAATCAATGCAGAAGTTATGGCAGAAAAGATATGCGGTCGTCCTGATGAGATCGACACAGACTTGAAATTAAGATTTAGCATGATCACAGACCTTGAAAGTTGTTCATTCGGCGTTCTTTGTAAAAGCTCTTATATGCACCCATCGGCATAGGATGATAAAAACATGAAATTTTTACACCAACTTTTTCACTTTACCAGTGCTTTTTTTAAAAAAAACCACCAGCAGGTAAAATCACCTGATTCATTTCATGTTTTTTCGTATTACACCCTTACATGGAAATGTAAAGTAATGCCTAGAGAACTGGTAACTTATGTACTAAATCCGGCATAAAGTCAACCAGAACCCCACAGAACCACCAGTCTCTCAAATAATATCACTTAGGATTGAAAAATAGGTCATTTACCCGATCTTTTCGCCATGCTAGCTTGAAGATCATTTTAGCGATATTATGCCACACTGACATTCAAGATCGCATAGCATAGCGCCTGTTATGTAAGGTATCTCATCCGTTTAAGAAAGAGACTTTTTGTTAGCAGATGCTGCTTCCATAATCCGCAAGATCTCTTTTTTTCAGAAACTATGCGGCTTATTTATTCATACTAAAAGACTCACCGATACTTGCTAAACTCGAATAAGATTTACTGCGCTGTCTACTTTATGGATTGCTGGATTTAGGATGTTTTCATGCCTTTGATCACCGACTCTGACAACACCCCAGCCGCTCAGGCCATAAGCGTGGTCATTGTCAACCACAATGGCGGGTCCTACCTGACACGGGCGGTACAGAGCGTTGTAGAAGAGGTCGCCTCCGTTATCGTTGTCGATAACCATTCGACAGATGAGAGTTTGTCTGAACTGGAACAGACCGTCACAGCCTCTACACTGATGGTTTTACGCCAGACAAAAAACCTGGGGTTTGGCCAAGGGTGTAACTTAGGCTTCGCCAAGACCAACAGCCCATACGTTCTTTTTCTTAATCCAGATTGTATCATGCAACCTGGCGCACTGACTGCGCTACACCACACCCTTAGTCAGCATTCACAGGCTGGGGTGGTTGGCCCATTGATCGTTCACCCCAATGGTCAAGAACAGGTTGGAGCACGGCGGGATTTACCCACCCCTTTACAGTTTCTCAGCCTTGGCTTGGGGCTGGCACGATTTTTCCCAAACAGACCTCAACTGCGTAATTACAACCATGCAGGTCGCCCTCTACCTGGGCAAGCTGAACCGGTTCAGGCGCTATCTGGCGCCTGTTTTTTAATCCGCCGCTCTGCCTTTGAGGCCGTTCATGGCTTTGATGAGGCGTTCTTTTTTAATTTTGAAGATCTGGATCTCTGCTTACGTCTGGGGAACGCAGGAATAAGCATCCTCTTTGAGCCTTCAGCGCAGGTTGTTCATGTACGGGGGGTGTGCCGCCGTACCCGGCCTTTTTTAACCACCTACCATACCTATCGTTCCTGTATCGGCTATTTTAACCGTCATTTCCCCCACCCCTCTCAATGGGGTTGGCGTCTTATGCTTGTGGGGTTATTACTCATGCATAGCTTGCTGTTTCTACCCAAACCGCTCTATATGAAACTGCGTTATGGGTGGCGCGGCAATGCGGTTTTGTCGGAGAAGTCCATGCCTATTTCATCTGACAGGCAACCCTAATGGGTCTGTTCATGGGCAAGATAGGTAGACATAAAGAGCCCCTTTCTACCCCAGCATCCTCTGACCACGCCGTTGAAGTCCGGTTGGAACATGCTTCAATCGCCATACCCTCGGCAGCCAATGCGACCACGTTAAAACAGGCACTGTTGCAGCGTAATGCCCCCCAGCAGACCCTCACGATTTTGGATGATGTAAACCTACAGTGTCAGGCTGGAGAACATATTGGTATTATTGGCCATAATGGTAGTGGAAAATCTTCCCTGCTGCGGGCTATTGCTGGTATTTACCCCTTAACCAGTGGCACTCTGACCTGTCATGGCACCATAAGCGCTAACTTGGAAAAAGGTAGCGGTTTAGATATGGAACTCAACCTGCGCCAGAACATTGAACTGGGGCTTGCGGTCTCCAACCGTCTACACCACCATAGCGCCCAACAGGAAGCTTGGATTTTACACTACGCTGAGTTAACTGAATTTGCGGATCAACCCCTGAAGATACTCTCTACCGGCATGCGCACACGCCTTGCCTTTGCCCTATCCATGGTCGGAGAGGCTGATATTCTGTTACTGGATGAGGTGTTCGCTACCGGTGATGCCCGCTATATAGAAAAAAGCTTAACGGCCATGCATGACCGCATACAAGACAGTGCCTTAATGTTCCTGGTTAGTCATCAGATGGATCGTATTCGTGAGACCTGTAACCGGGTTTTGCTGATGGATCACGGACGACTTATTGCCGACGGCCCCTGTGAAGAGGTGATCAAAGCGTATGTGCAGCGCAACCAAGCCGGAAGATAACGAACAAGCCCCCGGCAGCAAGATGCAAATGGTGCACAACGCCTGGGTCATTGGCCGACTGCATCTTCACCGTCGCTACTGCCACTCCTTTTTGGGGGCCGCCTGGTCGTGGATGCACCCGGTTGTCTATCTGCTTATTCTGTGGGTAGTCTTTAGCCATCTTATGCCCCACTTTGACAACTACTTTGTCTATCTGGCAGCCGGGTTACTGCCTTGGACTTTTTTCCGCCAAGGACTAACAGTTAGCTCCACAGTACTCATTCAGCACCGCACCATCTTTTATGCCAACCCCATCTCCTTTGAGGTACATGTGTTCGGCACCTTGACGGCGGAGCTGCTCCATTTTTTTTCTGCCTTTCTCATACTGCTCCTGTTTATGGTGATTATGGGGGGGAGTGTCGGTTGGCACCTGTTAGGTATTCCACTTTTTTTACTTAATCTTATTCTCTTTACCTATGCGTGCGGGTTGATCGTGGCTTTTTTGACCCCGATCTACCGGGATATCAACCATCTTCTCCAGCTTTTTTTCACCTTTGGCTTTTGGCTCATGCCCATTGTCTATCACTGGAGCAGCCTCTCGGCACCTTATCAGTGGTTGGTGAAATATAATCCGCTAACACTGGTGATCAGCCCCTTTCAAATTCTTTTACACGGTGGTCAGTGGCCCACCACCAAGATGATGCTAATCTCTTTTGGGACCGTCGCGGCAACGGTTTGGTTGGCTTGGCATTTGGCCACCCGCACCCAACTGCGACAGCGCATCATTTACCATTTATAGGCATGCCACCATGACGCAACGGATATGCATCGTCACCCCAGACACCATTGGCCCAGTTGCCAACGGTGGCATTGGTACCCACTGTTATTATTTGGCCCGTTTTTTGGCCCTTCAGCCAGAGATCGATGTCACCCTGCTGTTTACAGGCCCCTGCACAAACCCACCGGCTTGGAAACCACTTTATGACGCCATTGGGGTAACCCTGGCCCTGCTTCCCCCTGCCCCAAGCCACCTGGATGATCAGCCTGACTACCTGCAACAGAGCTATTTAACCCTGGCTTATTTGCAGCAAAACCATTTTGATCTCATCCATTTTCAGGAGTTTCGAGGGGCAGGCTTTCACACCCTTCAAGCCAGACGTACCCAAGGCCTGTTTGAAACCACTCAGCTTGTGGTCACCATGCACTCCAATCAGGAGTGGATCCATCAAGGCGGCGGCCAATGGCGGCACGATGCGCCCTACCATCACGCGCAGTTATGCTGGATCGAACGTTACTGCTGCCAGCACGCCGATGCACTGATCAGCCCCAGCGCTTATATGTTCCGCTGGACCCAAGAGCAGCACTGGATACTGGCTGAACCCCAGCAGGTTCTACCACTGCTGATGGACCGTAATACCCTCACCCCTATGCCGACCCAGATCCAGACCGACCATCTTATCTTTTTTGGCCGTCTGGAGAGCCGTAAGGGGCTGGATCTGTTCTGTGAGGCACTCCTGGCCTTACATCAAGAGAAGCCGGAGCTCATACAGAAAGTCACCTTTTTAGGTAAACTGGGACGGGTTGGTACACTGGATGCCCGCGACTATCTGAACATGACCCTTGCCCAGACATCCCTACGCTGGCAGATGGTTACGAACTTGGATAGCGCAGCGGCCTTGCAGTGGTTACAACACCATAGAGGTGTGGTGGTCATACCATCCATGATGGATAACTACCCGTATACGGTTCTGGAATGCCTGACCTTGGGCATTCCTTTTATTGCCAGCCATGTTGGTGGCGTTGAAGAAATGGCCGATTCTCGCCTGCTGTTTCCACCCCATGTCGAAGGGTTAAAGGCCAAAATTCTGCAGCTACACATACTACCCTGGGCACAGCTCAACCACCCCCACGACCATCAACAGGCAGAAGCGCGCTGGCGGCTCTATCATCACCCGGTAATAAAGCCTAAGATCTCATCTGCGGTTTGTGTAGAGGAACCCGAAACGCTCTCTATTTGTGTGCCCCACTACAACCAACCCGATTACCTGCCTCAACTGCTGGCTTCCATCGATCAATTGGAAGGTGTGAACCCTCAGGTCATTGTAGTGGATGATGGCAGTGACGATCCACGTGCAGATGCTGTTTTTACACAGATGGCGGAGACCTATCCATGGACCTTCATACGTGCCCCACACCGAGGACCTGAACAGACCCGCAACCATGCTGCACAGTTAGCGACCGGCACCTATTTAATCTTTATGGATGCCGATAATATTGCGATGCCCCATATGGCCCGCACCATGGTCGATGCCATACGCCATAGTGGTTTGGATCTCCTTACCTGCCACCTCTGGTGCTTTGAAGGTGCCATGCCACCTGAGGGTAGTGAAGCGTGCCAACAACAGCGCATACCGGTGGGCGCGGCCCCTGAGCTCGCACTGTTTAGCAACAGCTTTGGGGATACCAACTTTATCTGCCGACGGGCTGTTTTTCAGGCTGTGGGGGGGTTTCCTCAGTTCCACGGTACAGGCTGGGAGGATTTGGATATTCTGTTGCGCCTACACATGGCCGGTTATACGGTGGATGTGCTGCCCCAACCCTTGTTCTGGTACCGTGTTCACGATCAAAGCTTTTCAGCCCGTAGTGATCTGTTCCGCAACCAGCAACGCATCGTGCAAGCCTTTGCGCAAAATGGCCCCGACTATCTGCGCCCCTTAATGAATAATCTGTTGTTACCGGCCTACTACAACACCCCAAACATTCAGAATGTGCGTATCGGCCATCAGGTGCTCACAACCCTGAACCGCATTCTCCCCTTGGGCTCACGCCGCCGCCAAACTGTCATGTGGTTGGTCCGACAGCAACGTCAGGTCATAGACCTCCTGCGCCGTATCTTTACCCGGAGCCATTAAATGCCTTCTCAAGCCCCCTCTCCCAAGCTGTCCGTCATTGTTCTCATCTATAAGATGGAACGGGAGCTACCCCGCACCCTATACACCCTGACACCCGCGTATCAGCAGGGTATGCAGGCTGAAGAGTATGAGGTTCTGGTCATTGATAACGGCTCCCCTGTACGGCGGGACCCAGCGGAAGTCACCCAATTTGGTTCCAACTTCTCCTACCACTACATAGAGGATGCTTTACCCTCCCCAGCCGAATCCATCAACTGGGCTATTGAGCAGGCACAGGGCCCATACATCACCCTCTGCTATGATGGCGCGCGCATGCTCTCTCCAGGGCTCCTGCACAAAAGCCTGCAAGCCTGCCAAGGTCATGCACAGCCTGTTGTCGCCACGCTGGCATGGCACCTGGGCCCTGATACTCAGTTCCGTTCCATGGCCTATGGCTACAACAAAAAAATGGAAGATGAACTACTGGCACGTATCGACTGGCGTCAGGATGGCTACCGCCTATTTGATATCTCCAGCTTAGACCGTTCCAATGAAAATGGCTGGATGGGCCCTTTGGCTGAGAGCTCCATCATGACCATGCATCGGAGCACTTTTCTTGCTTTTGGTGGAGCCAACCCAGGTTTTGCCATGCCTAGCGGCGGCCTGCTTAATCTGGATCTCTACAAAGAGGCCATTGAACTGCCCAACAGCACCCACATTATCCTGTTAGGGGAAGGCTCCTTTCATCAACTCCACGGGGCTGTCTTCAACAATGCCACCGAGGCAGAGATTGTCGAAAAAACCGCACGGGCTGAACGGGAGTATGAACAGGTCAGAGGGACCCCCTATCAGCTGCCCAAGCATGATCCTAACTATGTGGGCAATATACCGCCTGAGCTGCATCGGTTTATGGAGCCAACTCGGCTGGATCTACAGCAGCTTCACGCTACGGTCCATGCTTGCGATACCCGCTACCGGGAAACGTTGGAAAAACTGCAACAAGGCCTCAACCAGGGGCGGCGTCGTTTTAAGGGTCTGGCCCCCCTACTCGGCATGGATATTTGGAACCGTAAGTGGGTAGGGAAACGACTGGAAGAACATCATCATGCTCAGGTGGAGAATAGCCGCATCATGCTCCAGACACTGATCGAACCCGCCACGGTTGCCAAAAAACGCCTACGCCCCATTCAATTTCCGTTCTATGAAGAGGAACAACAGGTAGCCGAGACCCAAGCGATCCTGGATCCCCGGTTTATTGAAGCCGCCAAACGCCCACTCTTCTTGGTGGGTAGTGCCCGATCTGGCACCTCCTACACCGCACAGCGGTTACATACCCTGGATTCATTGGTGCATGTCCCCTTTGAATTGAAGGATATTTGGTCGACGGTTGGCAAGGTCCCCATGGGCTCCCAGCGCACACGGGATATAACCTGTCCATGCATGGAGGCTGAAGACCAGTGGCCAGGACAAGCCGAGGCACTGCACGCAGCCTTTGCACAACGTATGGCCCAGCATGCTGAAGACATCCGGCCAGAAGGCCCCCTGACTTTTCTGAACAAATCCCCTCACCTGTGCAACAAGTTGGGATTGGTAGACGCCCTATTTCCCAATGCCCGTTATATCTGGATTTCCCGCCCCCTACCCCAAGTTGTCGCCAGCCTGGTGGCCCTGTTTGAAGAGCTCCATCCCAAGGAGGATATGCACCATATTTGGCCCCCTGCCCCCTCAACAGGCAAACCCCGCTGCTACGAGGTCATGTTTGGTGGTCACAACACCCAACACATGCCAGCAGACCGCATTTTTCCAGGGGGAAACCCCCGACACTTGGCCGAGTATTGGTTGGAATCGAACGAAGCTGTCAATCGCTTTTTTGCCACTTTACCGGAGGATCGCCGCTGTGTTATCCGCCATGAGCAGATGTTGTCTGACCCGGACACCCTATGGCAAAAGCTGGTAACCTTTGTGGGGGGAGACACCCAAGCCCCTAATATGTTGGCCAGAGACTTAGATAACCGCAACGCTCTGTGGAAAAACCGACTGAAGGCGCATGAAATCGTAGATCTTGAACAGTTTGCTCAACAACATTGGGCACGCATACGCGCTGTTTGGCCCCATTTAGGGGATGACTGGCGGGAGCTATTCCATGCCTAGCCAAGCCGGTTTAAGCCGCAGACAGCTGTTGCAAATGGGGAGTCTAACCCTGCTCATGGGCCCCGACATTGCCCATTCCGCCCCCCCCAACTACCCCGCCGTACCGTGTGGTGCTTTTCTCTATACAACCGTGCAAGGGGAGAGTTTGGTCCTGGATATCGCCCAATCTCACCTCACCCGGTACGATACCAAAGGGAACAAACGCTGGCAGGTCGGCAAAGCTGGCACACGACCCGGCCAACTCACCCGACCCTGTAGCGTGGCCAGCTTAGCCAACGGATATACCGTGGTTTTGGATGCAGGCAACCAACGGTTGCAGGCCTGGAACCAAGCCGGCCACCCCATCCAACCATGGCTGGACACGCCCCCTTTAAGGCAACCTGTAGGGGCATTAGTCACCGATGGTGATAAACTGGCGCACTGTGACCGGGGGGATGGAAGTGTAAGGGTCTGGTCGGATAAAGGGAGAATCCTCGCTACACTAAAACAGCATGGACCCACAGCGCTAAAAGCACCGAGCAGCTTAACCTTGGACCCTAACCAAACACTCTGGGTGCTGGACCCAACCCAACGTCACCTGTTGGGCTTTAACGGTCCTCTTTGGCAGCAAGGTGTTGATGCACTAAAGCTACCGGATATCATTGAGGCTCCCCTTCAAATCGCTTATAGCCATCAAGCCCTCTATGTCGTCGATGGAGCCTCCCGCACGCTGTACCGCCACCAACTGGATCAATGGCAAAAAGTAGATCTACCGGCAGGCTTGCCTGTTCACCTTCATGCGACATCAGAAGGTCACCTACTGGTACAAACCGTGCCCTGGATCTAAGTGAGACCACCATGTTTCTTGATGCCCATACCCTACCAAACAACCATACGCTGGAAACAGATCTTTGTATCATTGGTGCCGGAGCGGCAGGCATGGCCATTGCCCGCCAGTTTCTGCATGGCAGAACCCGTGTCTGTCTGGTAGAGAGCGGTGGTCTCTCGTTCCAAAACCAGAGCGATGCTCTTAAAGAGGTGGATTATGACGGCCCCTATAATTTGGGGTTAAAGAGTATGCAGCGCTATTTTGGAGGATCCACCAACTGCTGGGGGGGCAACTGTTCACCCATGGACCCGTGGGATTTTCAACCTCATCCCAGTGGTGCCCATGCAGGATGGCCCATTGCCTACACCGCTTTAAGCCACTATTTTGATGCTGTTGCGCAGCTATGCCAGCTACCTAAAGGCTCTTTTGAGGTCCCCCGCTGGCAAAAGGAGGATGTTCAGTTCATCAACCAAAATCAACCTCTGATGAGCTCCGACATCCAGCTTAAACTGTTTGAGCGTCGGCATAAGCCTTTGCGCTTTGGCCGGGCCTACCGCAACGCCTTTAAAGAGGAAACCTCCCCGGTTACCGTGCTGCTCAACGCGACCGTGATGAAGCTTGAACATAACGGCGATGGTGCCCACGTTCAGACGGCATCCTTACGCACCCACAGCCATCGATCATTGGCGATACGCGCCAAACGCTATATCCTCTGTGCAGGTTTAGAAAATCCACGGCTATTACAGCTCTCTCCTGGACTGGGCAACGACAATGTTGGCCGCTATTTCATGGGCCATATTCATCAGCTCTCCGGGCTTTTTTTAGAAGCCCCCCCTTACCGAAATTGGCTGATGCATATGCTGCCAATTGTCTCTGTACGCCGGGGTAAAACCATCCACCGTTTTGTGGGGTTTCAACTGCACCCTAAGGTACAGAAACAACAGGCCTTGCTTAACTGGCTGGCCTGGTTCTCTCCTTTACAGATGATCGAGCAGAGCCCTGAACTGGCTGCACTAAAAGAGATCGCCGCCCGCTACTTTCAACACGGACAGCAAAGCCACCTGCTCAAGGGGCTAGCGCGACAGGTTAGCCTAAAGCAAAGCTGCAACACTTTTTTACCCAACTTCTATCAGTTGCGTAACTGGGCGGAACAAGCGCCACAACGGGAAAACCGGGTCACACTTAGTGAGAAAAAAGATGCCCTGGGTAGACCCCGTTCAAAATTGCAATTCCAGATTGGTCCATTGGAAAGAGAGACGTTACACCAAGGTCAGAAAAAACTAGCTCAGGCACTGGCACATCAAGGGTATGGGCAACTCATTTCAACCCTTCCCCCCCCTTCAGAACCGTGGCATAGCGAATATCTACGCACCAGCCATTTTATGGGGACCACCCGTATGAGCCAATCACCACACGATGGTGTGGTCGACCCTAACTGCAAACTGTTTGGTTGTGACAATCTATATATTGCCGGTGGATCTGTACTACCCACCAGCGGTGCTTCCATGGTCACGATTAATCTTTTGGCGCTTGCATTACGCTTGGCAGATCACATAAAAGAACAGGAACATTAAATGTCTTCACCCCTTTTTTCATCCGCCAAGGAAACAGACCATTGAATACACCACTACCGGAGAAAATACTCATTCTTGGGTGCGCCGGTTTTATTGGCAGCCATCTTCTAGACCGTCTGTTACAGGAACCCCGTTTTACTGTGGAGGGGTGGGATCTGGATGACACTAAAATCAAAAAACACCTGGATAATCCTAAATTTACTTTTGTAAAACGGGATATCTCCACACCACAATCTCTGGTTGCTCTAGAGCAGTCTATTGAAGCATGCGATATGGTGTTTTCATTGGCTGCCATTTGTAACCCTGCCCAATATAACCGGCAGCCGTTAAATACCATTCGCTCCAACTATAACGATATGATTCCCGTGGTGGATATGTGTGCACGCATGGGCCGCTGGCTCTGCCACTTCTCCACCAGCGAGGTCTATGGGCGCACCCTGGCCAGTCATGTCACCCCTGGGGATTATCCTGCCCCAGATTTATATGAACTGCAGGAGAACAGCTCACCTCTCCTGCTGGGACCTGTCTGTAATCAACGTTGGAGCTACGCAGCTGCCAAACAGCTTTTGGAGCGCTATATTGTGGCGCATCATTTTGAGTCCAACCTGCCCTTTACCATGATCCGACCTTTCAACTTTTTTGGTCCCCGTATGGATTTTATTCCTGGACGTGATGGTGAAGGGGTACCCCGAGTTCTGGCTTGTTTTGTGACGGCCCTGCTTGACCGCAAACCCTTACAACTTGTGGATGGTGGACATGCCCAACGCACCATCCTCTGGATTGGTGATGCCATTGATGCACTGATGGCGATGCTGGATCGTCCCCAGCAAGCCCAAGGGGAAATTTTTAATCTGGGATCCCGTGACACTGAGGTCAGCATGGCCCAACTGGCGCATGCCATACGACAGGCCTATGCCGAGATCAGTGGTGATGAAAGCTATCTGGACCACCCCATTGAGACGGTCTCCAGCTGTCAGTTCTATGGTCCAGGCTATGAAGATAGCGATCGGCGCATGCCCAATGTGGAGAATGTCTGGCAAAAACTGGGCTGGAAAGCCAAAACACCCCTGGATGAAACACTTAGAGAGACCGTAGCCTACTACCATGCGCTCTACGGGGTTAAGGAAACAGTGTGAACACCACACATACGACACCCCAGTGCTGTCTGATCGTAGTCAACTACAATGGTGGCCACTATCTGGACAACTGCTTGCAAAGCCTGCAACAGCTTAAAGGGATACCGTTTGAGGTTATTGTGGTGGATAACGCCTCGCAAGATGGTTCAACCCAACACGTTCCTGTAGACGATGCACGTTTTTCGCTGCTTGCTTTGGAAGATAACGTGGGGTTCGCCCGCGCCAACAATCTTGCGGCCCAACGTACTCAGGCACCGTGGATTGCAACCATCAACCCCGACACCAAACTTCCCACCAATTGGTTGGAGGAGATGCTTAAGGTTGCCCACACCCACCCCAACGCCGGTGCGTTAGGCTCGGCACTGGTTGCCATGGATAACGAGCAACTCTGGGATGGTATGGGTGATGTCTATTCCATCGTCGGATTTGCCTGGCGGGGGGGGCACCAGAGACCCCGTGAACAGCAGGAACATCTACCATTGGTGGCCGAGACCTTTTGCAGCTGTGCTGCGGCCTCGCTCTACCGCCGGGAGCTTTTTCTCACCCTAGGCGGGTTTGATGAATCCTACTTCTGCTATTGTGAAGATGTGGATCTGGGCTTTCGTATCCGCCTAATGGGTCATAGCGTCCTACAGGTACGCACTACCTTTGCCTACCATGCAGGTTCCGCCATCTCTGGCCGTACCTCAGCATTTACCATTTATCATGGTACCCGAAATACTATATGGACACTCTTTAAGAACATGCCCTGGCCGCTACTGCTCATTAGCCTGCTCCCCCACTTTATGCTGCATGGGGTGCAATGGTTTGGTGATGTCCCCAAAGAGCAAAAGCAAGCACGTTTACAGGGGATTAAACATGGTTTAAAAGGCATACCACAGATCATCTCACGTCGCTGGCATAACCGCCATCAACGCCGGGTGGGCAGTTGGCAGATGGCACGACGCCTATCCTGGTCACCCCACGCCTTGCTTAAGCGAGCGATTGTGCTGTTTCCAACGGATAGAGCTTAACACCTCAACATAAAACCCTTGGCAGAATGGGCAGATAACCCAACCTGTAGCACGGATTATCTGCCCCCTCCTTGATGATCAAACCTAACTAGCCCACCCCATGCGCCTATGAGCCACCTGATCAAAAAAGATACCGACTTTACGGCTCTCTTAGGCAACGCAGCCAACAGGCTGGCTTAAACGAGCACACACGACTCTTATCTTTCTAAAACGATGATGGGAAGCCATCCCCAGACATAGCATCAAGCCATTGATAAGCACAAACAACCCCACAACACCCCGCATGGATGCAAGCAGCTACAGTCTATGTGCCTCTGCAACAAAACAAGCGTGCTGCAAACAGACACTTCCATTGAACTGGCATGATCTAATGCCTATCGATCCTTCTTAAACAGAGCTGTTCATCCAAGCAGAACCACCCCCAAAAAACACCCTGCAAGCCAATCTGTAATCCTTGCTTTATGTGCAAGTGATCTCTTTACAGCAATCGAATAGATGCGTAAACATCTGTCGCGCTATTGAACGTGTTACCTCGCTCCATCAGGTAGATCTCTTGGTCACGAGCTGGCATAGAATCTCTTCCCTATACACGGGAAACCCAGACCCTAAAAGAGCCTACCCATGCGCCGTTAAGAGATAGATATATGGTCATGATGGAAACCTTGCATTTTGTTGCAACCAGCACCTTCACCTAACCCTTTATAGATCTCATTCTATGGGAATAACTTGACCGCCACCCCAGTATAAACCTTGTACGAAAGCAATCCCATACACCGATGAAGCGGAGCAAAGGCGGGTTCGATGGGGCTCTGCTCAACAACACCATTGTAGATCGCTATTCCAGGACGAGAAAACGGGCTGACAACAAGCGGATTCTGAGTGCCCACCCCAGTTCCATGGAACACCCTGGAAAAACATAGACGCCAACAGCCGAAAAATCATCTACACAGGATGACAGGCCCGTCACTTCCCTTCTCTAAGCGCTTACTCTTGGGGAGAGAATGGGACACTGCGAGCGAAGCCAGTGTTGGAATGATAGGAACACCTACGGGTGTGTTCATCATGATCTTTGGGATGGTTCTTTGGTTCGGATTCTTCCGAATGAAATCTAGGCGCAATCCGCCCTTTGGCTTCTCTATCCGAAATCCCACACTCTGACGGCGTAAGTTCGGGTCGTTATGGTTTGTCTCTGAGAGAATGTTGCTCATCCACCGGGCTGGGCAACATTAGGATACAAGCCGGGACAACATGAAATCGCAGCCGACCCCATTTTCCAACCAAGATGGACCATTGTCTGAGCTTGATTATATGGAAAAACAATAAACTGATTTCCATATTATCGCATTTATCTTGGAATAAGTAACAATGTATCTTTAGAGGTACCCAACCACACCTTTACGGAGACGCCTGATGAAAGCGGTAATCCTCAACGAATATGGCGATGATGCCCAGTTCCTATCCACAGAATTACCAACCCCTTCCGTAAAGGCAGGGCATGTGATCGTTCGTGTTGCCGCAACCAGTGTTAACACAGTCGACACCATGATCCGCCAAATGGGAAAAGATCTTGCCCCCATAACCCCAGCACTGCCCGCCGTTCTCGGTATGGACTTTGCCGGTACCGTTGAAGAGATAGGCGAGGGAGTGACGGGCTTTGCGCTGGGGGATGAGGTCTATGGTTGCGCTGGTGGACTTGCCGATCTACAAGGGGCGCTCGCCGAACAGATGTTGGTCGACGTTCGACTGATTGCCCACAAACCGAAAACCCTTTCTATGCGTGAGGCAGCGGCATTACCACTGGTGGCTATTACTGCCTATGAAGGCTTGATGAGAGCACATGTAAAGACGGGTCAAAAGGTTCTGGTTCACGGTGGGGTTGGCGGTGTGGGACATGTTGCCGTGCAACTGGCCAAGCATCTGGGCGCTGATGTCTATGCCACGATCTCTCACGAAAAAGCGGCCGCAACCCTAGAGAAATATGGTGCAACCGCCATTAACTACAAGACTGAGCAGGTTGCTGACTATGTAGCCAAACATACCGATGGCGCAGGTTTCAACGTTGTTTTCGACTCTGTTGGCGGAGAAAACATGGCCAACTCTTTTGAGGCGGCGGCATTGAATGGACATGTCGCTACAACGGTTTCTATGGTGGAGATGGACCTATCCACGGCTCACTTCAAAGGGTTGTCACTGCATGTAGTCTTCATGCTTATTCCCATGCTGCACAACCATAAACGGCAGGAGCACGGTGCTATTTTGGCAAAGCTTGCTGAGATTGTTGATGTAGGTGGCTTGAAACCGTTACTTGATGAAAAGCCATTTGGCTTAACCGACGTTGGGCAGGCATACCAGCATCTGACCAGTGGACAAGCCATCGGTAAGGTTGTCATAGAGATCTAGGGCAAAAGCTCCTTTAACACCTCTATTCAAACGAATCATACCACCCTTACTTGCATGTTGATCACGCAGTAGGCGTGGCTCAGACATCGCCATATCAGAAATGTTGAGGACAACATGAAATCACTTAAATCTTTAATGCTTGCAGGTGTCTTAACAGCTTCTTTCACCTTTTTACAAACCCCAGCCATGGGTTTTGCTGCCGAGTTAAATTCCAACCTTCTCTTGAGATCCCAAGTCGATTGGGAACAGCTTAACCCAGCACGTGGCGACAAAAGCCCCCAGGCCGGTACACTTTGGGGAGACCGCAAGGGTACTGTGCCAACAGGATTTCTCGTTAAGTTTGTGGATGGCTTTGCTTCACCCTCTCACATTCATAATGTCTCCTATCGTGGGGTGGTCATCAGTGGCCTGATTCATAACGACGATCCCAAAGCCGCTGATATGTGGATGCCCCAAGGCTCCTTTTGGACACAACCCAAAGGGGAGTCTCACATTACCGCAGCTAAAGGTCGTACCAATGTAGCGTACATCGAAATTGAGGAAGGCCCCTATCTGGTCCACCCTGCCAAGCAGGCATTTGATAGCGGTGAACGACCGGTCAACATCGACTCATCGAATATTGTCTGGCTGGATGCCTCGAACATTAACTGGGTTGATCAATCCGGTATGTCAGCCTCTGACAACGGCCCTAAGGTTGCCTTTCTTTGGGGAAATCCCCAAGACGACCAATTGAATGGAAGCTTCATCAAACTGCCTCCAGGGTTCAAGGGAAAGATACACAGCCAAGGTTCAACTTTCCGTGCTGTCATTATCAAGGGACAACCACAGTACCAACTGCCGGGTAAGGCTGATGTTACGACGTTGGAGCCAGGTAGTTATTTCAGCTCAAAAGGGGAGACTCTGCATAAGCTTTCCTCTAATGACGGAGAAGAGAGCCTTGTTTATGTTCGCACAAACGGTCAGTTCCGAATTACCTCTGCAAGGTAACAACCCTTTAGGGTGTTCTGGTATCCATCACCCGCAGGCATCATCCCTGATCTAAAGTCGCCACCCTTTACGCCCACCATATAGGCTGGGCGTAAAGGGTGGTCTAATAAAGAGCAACAACGTGTTCCTATCGGGTTTGGAACAGCTCTTAGAACAACCATACTCTTGTGGACCGGTGTTTTTAACGCTCTAGCAAGGTGCAAAGTCAACCATCCCGCCCCGACACAAGACGAAGATCAAGCCGTATGGTAACCGCGGGGTACCGATTTTTCTACAGAGCCAAGCTTTGCGCCGGATTAGGAACAAGGATCCTGATCCATGGAAGCAAAAGCGTAATGATCGGCGGCGAAACTTGGCAGATACCGCCATGGGACGCATGAAAAAGGTCTTTGGGAACCTCTTAATATCTTGTCTGTTTGAGCATCAAGACAAAGAGAGTTTTGTTGACTACGGAGGGCTGAACATCATGACAGCAGCACTTGTTTGGCCACAGAGCGCTACAAGTAACGGCTGAAAAGGGACCATGGGAGAAGCGGTGATGATGCCCCATGGATACAACAACGCCATGCAAGATCATAAGCGCAGCATAAATACATATTACCATCAAACATTAGATATTCAACACCTTACAAGCACACACCTTCCTCATACAGATATCCTCAGACACATAGAACCTCCCAGAAGAACCAGCCTGCAAGCCAATCTGTAACCCTTTCTTTATGTGCAAGTGATCTCTTTGCAACATTCAAATGGATTAAGTAAAAACCTTCTGCGTTATTCATTAACCTCAAACAGCAGAGATCTACCTAGGTAAATACCCCTATTGCATATACCAGATGAAACCTCTATACATAGGGTTATAAAGATAAGGACTATGCGGCACACACTAAAAAAAGATAATAATTATATGCAAAACCGCATTTTTCCATCTACAAAATATAAACTATTCACTGCACACCACGACCTTTGCCTTATTAGCCTGCCCTCACATGATACTGTCACCCTATTTCCTTTAAGAATTACTTTATAGGCCGTAAAAAGCGGCCAACGACCAGATGAACATAAAGTTCAACTTACAGAAAACGGTAAAATACGGATAGAACAAGCGGATATATACTTGAAGAAACAGAATTAAGCCCTATCAATAGGTTACTTTTTTACTTAGAACAAAAACGCATTATCTGCACGATTTCTTTCATCATAATGTTGGCAAAACGGTTCAACCAAGAAAAATGTGTTAGGGCGACATAGAAATGAAAGTTCTCATTGCAGATGATCATGAAATCGTCAGAGATGGTGTAGAACTGTTGCTGAATGGTTGTGGTACCTACCAGGTCATTGCCAAGGTTGCGGATGGCATACAGGCTTTAAGCTCAACCCAACAACTTAAGCCAGACTTGATCATTCTTGATCTCTCCATGCCAAAAATGTCTGGCCCTGATGTTATTACTGAAATTAAAAAGCTTGAATCACCACCCCTGATATTAATATTAACGGCCTACAGTTCTGGGCCTTTATTGAATGAATCCATCACAACGGGTTTTAATGGCATTGTCCTTAAAAAAGATGGTCGTCGCGCGCTGTTAGATGCCATTGAGACCATTGCGGCGGGGAAAACTTTTTATTCCAAATCCCTACCTGCTCATATTCGAAACATGTTAACAGGGGGGGGATCTAAAGAGGGTGGTAGCCTGCTCTCTTTAAGAGAACGTCAGGTTTTGCAACTCATTGCTGAAGGCAACACCAGCAAGGAAGTAGCTAAGCTCTTAAAAATTAGCTCTAAGACGGTAGACATTCATCGTTCTCACATTAAATCCAAAGTGGGTGCCCGCAACCCTATGGATCTATGTAGCTATGCCTATAGCATCGGCTTGGTTGGTAACGATGTAAATGTATAGACCTGAGCACCGACCAACAGCGGACAACCGCCCCTTAAAGGTCTGACCTACCGCCCCCACCCTTCGCTTGCAGAGCCATCAACTTAGGGCTCAATGTCGGCATGCTGCTATTCACAACCATTAATATCACCTTACGTGCCATTCTCAGGTCATATATGGAAAACGCCTTCGCTTGGCACACCCCTTACTATCAGCCCAAAAAAAGGCCCCCACGTTAACCTTACATCAGGATAACGGCCTAAGCCTTAGACACTTACCTGCATCAACATTAAATCGAAGTGCCATTCTCAGGTCATATATGGAAAACGCCTTCGCTTGGCACACCCCTTACTATCAGCCCAAAAAAAGGCCCCCACGTTAACCTCACATCAGGATAACGGCCTAAGCTTTAGACACTTACCTGCATCAACATTAAATCGATACAAACAGCAGACTGCACAGAGATGCCTGCATGTTGAAAAGATCTTGCGTAGAAACAGCCATCACCTTCAACACCTCTCCCTCTATAGAACCCAACAACAAGACAACAGAACCCCTTTATGCACTTCACTCACTTGGAGAAACCTGGAATAGAATCGTCTTTTGCCTAAACCTGGGATGTAGTAAGCTGAATTTACAAAGTTTGGCATGCATAAAAGCCAAAATAGAGGGAGCCCACAAACCATAGGCATCGATGAAACACCATTGAAATAGCGGTTTGTATAACCTACATCCACCCTTTTCAGCATACTTACGCTGCCTAAACAGGCTTAAAGGATGGCTGCAGTCTGCATAGGATGTTGGCATAGCGTGCAACACCCGAGCATGATCTCCCCCCTCAAACGCAGTCGATCAGGAAAATACACGATACATTGGGCCAACATTTGCGGTCGGTCAGACATGCCTATACGTCAGACTTGGCATAGACCAGCCGGCAGTACTATCTCACCTTGGTAACGTTACTTAGTTCTTGGGCTTCTAGCCTGAGAAATATACATATTGGGGTCGCTCAAAATGGAATATTCAGGCAATAAAAACGAACTCATTTCATTGGTTAATGCCATTGATCACTCCAGTGCCATTATTGAGTTTTCAGTCGAGGGTGACATCCTGACAGCCAATGATAATTTTTTAAATTGCATGGGCTACACCCTTGATGAGATCCGTGGCAAGCATCACCGAATGTTTGTGGACCCTACTTTTGCATCCTCAACCGAATACAAACAGTTTTGGGAAGGGTTAAAAAATGGGGCGTACACCTCTGCTGAGTATATGCGGCTTGGCAAGGATGGGCGTGAAGTCTGGTTGCAAGCGACCTACAACCCTGTTATTGGCGATGATGGCAAAGCCTACAAAGTGATTAAACTGGCTATTGATGTGACCAGCCAAAAACGCATAAATGTCATCAATTCCGGCATGATCAAAGCCATTGAACAGTGCATGGCCGTAATTGAATTTGAATTGGATGGCACCATTATTCGGGCTAACGATATTTTTCTTAACAGCATGGGTTATGAGAGCCGCGAGATCGTGGGTAAGCACCATAGAATGTTTGTGGATGATCTCTATGCTGAAACAGAAGAGTATAAAAGCTTCTGGCAGGCATTAGGAAAAGGGCAATTTAACCGAGGACGTTTTGAGCGGTTTACCAAAACAGGTGAATCCATTTGGTTGGAAGCAACCTACTCCCCCATTTCTGACCCCAACGGTAGACCCATAAGAATCGTCAAATTCGCCTATGATATCACCGCAAGTGTGGAACAGAGTGAAGCCCTGGAAGTGGCTATTTTAGAAGCACAAGAGGCTGAGCGCGTTCGCAACGAACTGGATAAAGCGGTACAAGAAATGTCCACACCAGTCACCCCAATTTGGGATGGTATTTTACTGTTGCCGTTGGTGGGGGTTTTAGACTCCATGCGAACATCAGAGATCATGAATAAATCGCTAACCATGATCTCTGAAACCCGAGCCAAAGTATTTGTATTGGATATCAGCGGGGTTGCCACCGTCGATACGGCTGTCGCCAACCAGTTAATCAAAATCACCAAAGCCACGCGTTTAATGGGGTGTGAAGCCATCATCTCAGGGCTTTCTCCAGCCATTGCCCGCACCATTGTTGAGCTCGGGGTTAATGTGGAAGAGATCCGCACCACCGCCACTTTGCGGGATGCCTTTGAAACCGCACTGGGCATGATTGGTGAAATACTTGGTGGGGAGCACACCCCTAAAAGGCCAACCTCCCCCCCCAACGCTTAACGCTGATTATTGACCATGTTCATCAGCCAAAATAACGCCATGATAGCGGTTACCAAGGTTCAAGATATTTTGGTGGTAACCATGCAGGCCGATCTGGATAGCAACCATTTTGAGGCCATGTGTCACGATATCCTTGAACAGATGCGCCATCAAAAAGTTGAAGCGGTTGTGGTGGATTTTTCTGCTGTGGATGTCATGAGCTTGAGTGAGTTTGACCGTCTGCGCCGTTTTTTTGATACGGTGCATCTACTTAAAGCCCAACCCGCCATTGTCAGCTTATCAGCCGGCGTGGTGTTATATTTGGTCGAAGCGGGTGCCCATACAGAAGGTATTCATTTTTTCTTTGGATTGGATGAAGCCCTACAGAAGTTTCAAAAAGCCTAAGTAGAGAGGGTTACACGCCCGTTAACGGAGGCACGATTGACCAACTTTACCATCGATAGCATGGCCAGCCTGCATGCCGCAGTTGCCCGCACACAATCTCTTCCCATTATGGAGGATATCGGTGTTGAAGAGCGGGTACTGATCTCTACGGTTGTTTCTGAGTTGGGTACCAATATTTTAAAGTTTGCTCAACGTGGTCGAATTTCCATCAACCGAATTGATGATGCAGGACATGATGCCATACAGGTGATTGCGCGGGATAAAGGGGCTGGCATACATGATGTTGAAAGTGCCATACAGGAAGGCTACAGCACAGCAGGAACCTTGGGGTTAGGCCTATCTGCTGTACGCCGTATTATGTCTTCCATGAACATTGAAACCGGGGTTGGTAAAGGCACCACTGTAACCTCCATAAAATGGTTGGATGGCTGTATTTCAGAACAACATAAACGTGTGACAGGCTATACCCAAACAACCGACACCAGCCGGTTTATAAAGATAGAGCATGCCCACGTAAACCGCCCCCACCCCCATGAAAAACAGAGTGGCGATAGTTTGATCATTCGTCCGACAGATATTGGTTTACTGTTTGGTATTATAGATGTTTCTGGCCACGGTGCAGAAGCACATGCTTTAACAAAAAAACTCAGTGAAGCGGTGCAAAATGCACCTTCTGAGGATCTTGATGCCCTACTACACATGCTGCATGACATGGCCAAAGGTACCCGCGGCGCTGCGGCAGGTTTAGCCTTGCTCAATCGCGCCAGTGGTCGGTTATCCTTTGCAGGGATCGGTAATGTTCATATCCGCACCATTAGTCTCCGCAATTGGCGGGGGGTCTCGCGAGATGGCATTTTAGGTGAGCGCATGCGCAACATCCTCCCTCAATCTACGGCCATCACTTCTGGTGATATTATCATGCTCGCCTCAGATGGTGTTTCAGAGAGCGCACCCTGCCGGTTTTTGGTCCGAGGCTCGCCCCTTAAAGCCAAACATCTCGTGGACAAGGTGATGCACGCCTCCGCCAAAATGACGGACGATGCATCCTGTGTGGTGATCAAATGTCTATAAACCGCCATGATCTCCAAGTACTGACCCTTGATAGGGAACGCAGCTGTATTGAGTTCAGGCGTAAGCTAATTAAAGCGCTGAACATCATCATGCCCCCCCTCTATGCCACCACCCGTTCCGCATGGCTTTTTGATTGTGCATCCACCCTGCTGGATCAGCCTGTCGTTGTGACCTCCTACCTTCAGCAATCTTTCTCTCATGTACAACTCATCATCCAGTTTCACCCCTCAACACCGAGTACACCCCCACCATGCCCCCCCACCATTGGGGTGATGAGATCGAAGAAGGATGGGACAGAAGCCGCAACAGATTATTACCAATACAGCTGCAGGCTAGAGGTACCAGCGCTCGAGACCGAAACCATAAAGCGCGTGCAAGCCATCTTTGCTGAAAAATCGCGGGCTCAACTCTTTCAAGAGATGGAGGAGATGAACCAAGAACTCAAGGCCTCCAAACTGTTGGCAGAAGGGGCGACACAGGCTAAATCTGATTTTTTAGCCAATATGTCTCATGAAATCCGAACCCCCATGAATGCCATTATTGGCATGTCAAACCTAGCTTTGAGAACGGATTTAAACCCTAAACAACGCAATTACGTTGAAAAAGTTCATCGCTCTGCAGAATCACTATTGGGGATTATCAATGATATCCTAGACTTCTCAAAGATTGAGGCGGGCAAACTGGATATGGAGGTGGTGGATTTTCGGTTGGAAGATATTTTAGAGAACCTCTCCAACCTGGTGGGTTTAAAAGCAGAAGAAAAAGGGGTTGAGCTTCTCTTTGATACCGACCTGGAGCTTCCCATGGCACTGATGGGAGACCCGCTACGTTTAGGGCAAATTCTCGTCAATCTCGGCAACAATGCGGTTAAATTTACAGAACACGGAGAGATTGTTTTTTCCACACGGGTTAAGGCACAAGATGCAGACTCGGTTTTGATCCACTTTGCCGTACGCGATACCGGCATTGGCATGACACCGGAACAACAGTCCAAACTCTTTCAATCCTTTAGCCAAGCTGACACCTCAACCTCACGCAAATATGGGGGGACAGGTTTGGGCTTAACCATCTCCAAAAAACTGGTGGAGTTAATGGGTGGGGAGATCTGGATTGAGAGTGAAGCTGGCGTTGGAAGCATCTTCCAATTTACAGCCCAGCTGGGTCTTCAAGCCAACCCCAAACCCCGTATGGTTGTTAAGCAGGAGGCACTGGTTGGTCAGCGTGTACTGGTGGTGGATGATAATACCACCGCCAGGGAGATTCTATGTGCCATGGTCTCCAGTTTTGATATGAAAGTCTTGGGTGTGGATGGCGGGGTCGCGGCCCTGGAAGAGATTAGCCAAAAAGATCAAGACAACCACCCCTATGACATCGTATTGATGGATTGGCAAATGCCAGAGATGGATGGGGTTGCCTGCATACAAGCGCTCCAGCAGATCACGCTTCAATCGCCCCCCGCCATTATTATGGTGACCGCTTTTGGTCGTGAGGAAGCCATTTCATCCACTCTGGAGAATCGCGTTGCGGTTAAATCCATCTTATCAAAACCCGTTATTCCCTCTTCTCTACTGGGTGCCTTTGGGGAGGTATTTGGGCATGGTGTTGCCCAAATTGAGACAGGATCCTCTAGGCAGGCGGAAGAAACCGAAGCGGCAAAAAGCTTACGCGGAGCATCCATCCTATTAGTTGAGGATAATGAAATTAACCAAGAGCTTGCCCTGGAGCTACTGGCCAATGGGGGGATAACAACAAAGGTGGCTGATAACGGGCAGATCGCTTTGGACATTTTGGATTCTGGTGAGATTTTTGATGGTGTGCTCATGGATATTCAAATGCCGATTATGGACGGCTATACCGCCTGTCAGGAGATCCGTAAACGCCCTACTTTGCGTGAGCTACCAGTTATTGCCATGACGGCCAATGTGATGTCTGGTGATCTAGAAAAAGCCACCAATGCAGGTATGAATGGGCATATTGGCAAACCGATTAATGTGCGTGAAATGTTTACCACCATGGCCCAGTGGATTAAACCCGCCAACCCACCCCAAACAGCCCCCCCTACCCCTCAAACATCACAAAAAAAACAGAGCATCACCATCCCTGAACTGCCAGGTATTGATGTTACCACCGGTCTGGCAACCACTCAGGGCAACGCCAAGCTATACAAACGTTTGCTCGGGAAGTTCCACACCTCGCAAGGGGAATTCATGGCGCACTTCAGGCAGGCGCTTGCTAAGGATGATATGGAACTTACAGTACGCATGGCACATACCCTTAAAGGGGTGGCTGGCAATATTGGCGCACAAAGCGTACAACGCGCGGCTGAAGCCTTGGAGGCCGCTTGCATGGCATCGGCAACATCCCGTGATGTCGAACATTATATGACTGAGGTCACCCAACAACTGACCCCAGTGTTAGATGGCCTTGAACAGTGGCTGGCCATGGAGAACCAAGCACAAACCGAGCAGAGTGAATCGTCCTCTCTTTTTGATCAACATCGCTTCAACGCCTTATTAGTAGAGCTCAAAAACTATTTGGAAGAGGATGATATGGAGGCTCAGCAGGTGATTGAAGCCATTCTTAACTTGGATGGTATCGGGCCGTTAAAGAACCCTATTCATGAACTGTCTGAAACCATTAACGACTATGAGTTTGACACTGCATTAGAGAAACTAACGGCACTTAAAGCCCAGACTGACGTTGAATCCAACAAGGGATAAGCCCGTAAGCATGCATTATCAAAAACGTCTACTCTGTCTGCAAGAGCAAAGAGCCTCTCTTGAAAATGCCGCCCCCCATAGCACACTTCGTGTCAGGGACTAAGCGCATAGCAATCAACCCTCTTCCCTTAGCAACCCTTAGAGCAGCGGGCACCTAATCGATACAGCAACCGACCCAACCATATGAATCTTCCAAGGGTTGGGGTATCTTAAGTGTTGATTCTTTTCTTTCAACTGGACCGTGGTATGGCCGAGAAAAAACACCGCATACTTATCGTTGATGATGAACGTCTGCATATCAATATGCTCAATGATATGCTCAAAGAGCGCTATCTATTAAAAGTGGCCTTAAAGGGCGTTCAAGCCATTGACCGTGCCATCTCCGACCCCCAACCCGACCTGATCCTATTAGATATTCAAATGCCTAATATGGATGGTTTTCAGGTATTGGCACAGCTTAAAGCCGATGCCCGAACCCAAGGGATCCCCGTTATTTTTGTCACCGCCATGGATGAAGAGGAAGATGAAGCCCGGGGGCTGGAACTGGGGGCCGTGGACTATATTACCAAGCCCTTTTCACCGGCGATTGTGCAGGCTCGTATTCATACCCATATCACACTACAGAGCAGCATCCGCGAAACCATAGAGGCCCAGTGGCAAGCTCAATCGCTACAAAAACAGGTCGGGGCACTTAGTCGCAGCTTGGCCCATGAAGCATTACAGCACCCAGATGCTTTTACCCATATTGTGACCACCAGCCAAAAAATGCGTGCCACCTTTCACTATATGGAGGCTGTGGCAGACTCAGGTGAGCCAGCCCTCATTACAGGTGAGACTGGTGTTGGCAAGGAGCTTATCGCCCAAGGACTACACCACCTAGGGGGGCGTAGCGGACAGATGGTGTCTGTCAATTTAGCGGGGTTGGATGATACCACTTTCTCCGACACACTCTTTGGCCATAAAAAAGGGGCCTTCACCGGGGCCGATAGAGACCGTAAAGGGATCATTCAACAAGCACGGGGGGGCACCCTGTTTCTTGATGAGATTGGTGATCTTGATCCTGCTTCTCAGATTAAACTACTGCGCCTGCTGCAAGAAAAACTCTACTACCCATTAGGTTCAGATACACCGACCCCTATGGATGTAACCATTGTTGCAGCCACCAACCGAGATCTGAATGCCATGATGCAGGAGGGCAGCTTCCGTCAGGATCTTTTCTTCCGTCTCTCAGCCCACCACATCAAGATTCCACCTTTACGTGAACGTCAGGAAGATATTCCTCTTCTTACACTGCACTTTCTAAAAGAGGCTGCTCAAGCTATGGGGCGCAACTCTCTTGAGCCACCCATGGAGCTATTAAAGCTTTTAGAACTCTATGATTTTCCAGGAAACATCCGTGAGCTGCGCGCCATGATCTTTGATGCCGCAGCCCAGCATGGATCAGGCTCCATACTGTCGATGAAGAGTATTCAAAAAACCATTGAAGAGCGTCGCACAACCCCCTCTACAGCTCCAGAACAGCTTGAAACCACAGAACTAAGCATAGATGGCCGTCTGCCAACCCTGGAAGAGGCTGAAACCCTTTTGGTTGCTCAAGCCATGCATCAAGCTGGCAATAACCAGGGGATTGCCGCAGGCCTGCTTGGTATTTCTCGCACAGCCCTTAACCGCCGCCTTAGCCGTAAATTACGCCATTTAAAAGAGGAATAACCCGCTTAAAACAGGGTGTGCCAAACTGCACACCCTAACCAATGTGCACACCCCTAAGCAAAGAACACATCCGACTGTTTTAATTAATTAAACAAGCCATATCCTGCAAAAAAATCTCTTCTTATGTGCATTTTGGAACACCCCCTCCACAGCCCATCACCACAGCAGATAAACAGCCTATCTACCTGATATACATAGGAACCCATCCAATCTGCAACTTTGGCCCAATCCTTGACTAGTATAAGGGTAAGACTCATGGCTTTTTTCACCATCTCGCCATGCAAGGCAAAGTGGAGTAGGCACCATGGAACGTGAACAAAAAATCCGAGTGATGGTAATCGATAGCGACATCGGCTACCTGAGCCTGATTCGGTTGATCCTCCAAGCAGGCGGCCAAACCGAATCCCGATTGGTCCAAAATGGATCAGATGTCCTGGCCACCTATGAGGGTTTTCAGCCTCAGCTTATTGTCATGGATACCGCCATGCCTGGTATGTCTGGCAGTCACACGCTACGTGAGATCCTGCAGCGCGATGCAGATATTCCCATTTTAATTTTCTCTGCGCTGCCTGAAGCACATATAGGCGATGAAATTCCTTACCGGCCATCGATGCACTATATCAACAAATCCAGCGCCATCCCCCACATGCGGAAGGCGATTTTAACCCAGTTAGAACAATTAAACCGGCCATGATCATGGAACACCCCGCCTCATAGATCATGTTAAGGATTCAAACGTAGAGGAGAAATAAGATGAAGATGAAGCAACTGGCAGATAGTGTAGAACCTGCTCGGCATTACCCCAACCAGCGCCGAGGAGAACGTCGCCAAGGCCAATGTCGCCGTATTGGTATGATCCAGTGGCTATTCGGTGTTGGCTACACCAACGATCAAGCCACCCGTGGTAGAGGCCGTCGCATCAAAGAGCGACGTCAGGTAAACATGCAGTTTGCCTATCAGAGCTCTAGCATCTGATCAGGTAAAGATTTAGGGAGCAGGGACATGACCATACAAAGCGATGATAAATCACGCGTATTGATCGTTGACGATGATCGTATGAACATCAATATTTTAAATGACATCCTTAAACAGGATTACAAAGTCAAAGTCGCGATGGATGGTGAGCAAGCCCTTGAGCGCGCTCTGAGCGATCCACAACCTGATCTTATTTTACTGGATATTGTTATGCCCGGTATGGATGGGTTTGAGGCTTGTAAAAGACTACAACTCGACCCTAGAACAGTCGAGATCCCTATTATTTTTATCACCGCAAAAAATTCGGAGAAGGATGAAATCAAGGGGCTTGAGCTTGGAGGGGTCGACTTTATCCCTAAACCAATCCGCCCTGAAATAGTACGGGCACGGGTGCGTACACACCTACTTCAAATGCAGCAAAAACGCGAACTGAAAGCGATGAATGAGCGTATCTTAGCCCTCTCGGTTACCGATGCTCTCACCGATATTCCCAACCGACGCCATTTTGATGATTTTTTCCAACAAGAGTGGATTCGCTCCTGTCGTTCCCAAACCCCTTTGGGATTGCTGATGATGGATATCGACTACTTTAAACGCTACAACGACCACTATGGGCACGATGGTGGTGATCAATGTCTCAAGCAGGTCGCCCAACTGCTGGCCTCCAATGTGCGTCGGCCACCTGATCTGGTCGCCCGCTATGGTGGTGAAGAGTTTGCCTGTGTGCTACCAGATACCGATCTGGCGGGGGTACGTATAATTGGTCACACCCTACTCAAGGCCATTCAAGATATGGCCATACCCCACACCCAATCTGAGGTTGCCCCCATGGTAACCATGAGTATAGGGGGGACCGCCTTGGTACCCACAAAGGATAAAGCGGCTGTTGAAATGCTTAGAGTGGCCGATGGACTACTCTACACCTCCAAACATGATGGTCGTAACCGTTTGACGGTACAGTCGGCGTATTCATGAAGACCACTTTGATCAACCGTTTTTTAAAGGACAGGGTCATGCCAAGCATGCCTCAAACATTGGGTTTAAGAACCGCTGCATGGCTCATTGGGTTTACAGCCCTTTTATACAGCCCAACCAGCTGGGCCATTAATGCGAAGTTATTGCCTGAGGGCATGTTACGGGCACGGGTCTACCAAAACATTGCCCAGGCCAACGATTACTATACCAATGGTACCCATCGTCAATCCCTAGGGCAGGCAGGTTTGGACAAGTTAGCCGCCAACGGGGTAGCCTCTAGCAGCACAAACGTTTATAGCATCGAGAACACAGCACGTTACAAATTATACCGTACCGATGTCATGTTGGATTATGGGGTTAATAAAGATCTGACAATGGGCCTATGGCTCCCTTTTTTAAGCCATGACACCCACCAGTCAACAACCCTTAACCAAGATGCAGGCTGGGGGTTGCTCGGCGCAGCCCAGCAGACGGCCATTACAGGTGCGGTTACCTCTTTAGACAACACAGAACCAGAGCGAGCAGAGCTTGGGGACATTTTTTTAGGCTTTAAACAGCGCATTAAGGGGCAGAACAGCGATCGTTTTCGTTTTGCTCTGGGTGGCGGTATTCGTCTACCCACAGGACATGTCGCCGATCCAACCCATAGTCAGGATGCCTCAACAGGGGATGGTCAGTGGGATTTGGATTTTTGGAGCTGGACGGACTATCAGTTTTCTGAGAATTTTTTTATTAATCTACAAACCCGCCATACCTATGGCTTGCCAAGCTACAAACAGGCCACGTTTCCCAGCGACACGACCCAGTCAGCACGCATGAAGTTTCAACCAGGCCTACTCCACCATATTCAGATCGAGCCTCAGTGGACCGTGGATATGGGAAAATGGAATCTACTCCCCGGCATAATGGTTATCTATGACCATCAATTTGAAGGCAAAACACAATCCTTTGATACCGCCAGTTCAACCTATGGTGGCTCTATGCGCACAGAAGCCCATTCAGACTGGAACCGATTGATGGTTCGCCCCATGTTGGGTTTTCAGCTGTTTAAAATGGGCATTCCAGCCCAGTTCTACCTAAGCTATGGACATACCGTAACCGGCAAAAACACCGCGGCCATAAACACCGCAGAGATACGTCTGGATTGGTTTTTTAAGGGGCTATAAGCATGAAGGGCATTTTTGGGCAGAGATGGGTACAACGCATTGGCAACATAGGAGCTTTACTGCTTCTTTTGTTGATGCCCCCCCATGCCCTGGCACAAAATGCCATCTTGGACCTAGCCACCCCCTTAACCGGCCTTGCAGCCAACCCTTACGCACTGGCATTGGAGGATCAAGGTCGCAATTTAACCATTACAGATGTACAGAGCCAAGCATGGGAAAACCGCTTTAAATCCTTAGCTCACGAAAAAACCAACATGGGGTTTGCCAGCCGTTCAGTCTGGTGGGTGCGGATAGATGCCGTCAACCACTCGGCTCAGCCTGTCACCTGGCTCGTGCGGTCACCTTTTCCACATACCGACCATGCCACCTTTTATGTTTTTCCCAGCAAGGGTGAGCCGGATATTTATGAGTTGGGGGACTCACAACCGTTCTCTAAACGACCGATTCCCGATGAATCTCATATCATATCTGTAGAGACACCAGCCCAGGGTTCAACCCGTATTTATGTACGCCTAGCCTTTAAAGAAGTTGGCATGATTTCCACCCGTTTAGAGCTCTGGTCACCGCAGACTTTTGCAGAACATCGTGACATTAGGGGCATCATGCGGGGCATCTACTTTGGTGGCCTGCTGTTTATGCTTACCTTTAATATATTTGTCTATTTTTCCACACATATGCGGGAATATTTTTGGTATCTGATTTATCTTTTATCTGCGCTGATCAGCGGCATGGCGATGGAGGGGATTGGGCATCGTTATTTCTATCATGACTCACCCTTCTTAACCGACTATCTGCACATTATTCTAGTCCCGGTCGCCCTTATCTCTATGATTCAGTTTGGGCGGGTTTTTTTACGCACCAAGGTACACACACCACGGTGGGATAAACTGCTTAAAGCAGGCATGTTGCTGGCACTGTTCGCACTGCTACTTTTGGCTACGGGCTACAAAGAACAAATGGCCTACTTGGCACGGGCGCTTGCCCCTCTTATTTTCCTGCTTCCCTTTTTGGGCGGGTGGATATGGTACAGAAAAGAGAAGCGAGCCCGCTTTTATACCATTGCCTGGATCTTTGGTATGGTTTTCTTTTCCTTCTCATTCAGCCGGTGGTATGGCCTACACGACTCTCACATTCTCTTTACCTGGGGGGGGCGGATCGGACTATGGGTTGAAGCGGCTATTTTCTCCCTTGCTCTGGCGGACTCCATCAATATTTTGCGTCAGGAAAAAGCCGAAGCACTGGAGCGCGAACAGATCGCGCTACGGGAGACCAAAGAGTATTTAGAACAGAAGGTCAACGAACGTACGCGTGATTTGGAAGAGGCTAAAATTATCGCGGATCAGGCCAATGCTGCTAAAAGTGCTTTTTTGGCGACAATGAGTCATGAAATCCGTACACCGATGAATGGTATTCTGGGCATGGCCCATCTCTCCCTCAACACGGTACTTACGGATCAACAGCGAGACTACATCAACAAAATCCGCTCCTCTACCCGTTATTTGCTAGAAATTGTCAACAACATCCTAGACTTCTCAAAGATTGAAGCCGGAAAACTTGAGATTGAACACACCCCTTTCTCTCTGGATGAAGTGGTGGAGAATCTCTCTAGCCTATTTGCGGCAAAAGCCCGTAGCAGCCACCTGGATTTACAAACCCATATCACCCCCCAAACACCACGCGCTTTGCTGGGAGACCCTCTTCGTCTCAAACAGATTTTGGCCAACTTAATGAGTAATGCCATTAAGTTTACCGATACAGGCTGGGTACGGGTGGAAATAGAAACCATCAAACAGACCAAGACCCAAGCAACTCTGCGCTTTGCCGTGCGTGATAGTGGAATCGGCATGTCAGAAGATCAGCGAGATAATCTTTTTGGGGAGTTTATTCAAGCCGACTCCTCCACCACCCGCAAATATGGAGGAACTGGGCTGGGTCTGTCTATCTGTCAAAGGCTGGTGGAGCAGATGGGCAGTCAAATCCAGGTAGAAAGCAGGGTGGATGAAGGTAGCCTGTTTGCCTTTGAACTGGATTTTCAGATCGTAGAAGGGACCGTAAAAGGTCAACTCGACCGATATCTGGATCTCAACGCCCCCACACCGGATTTTGAACCTGCAAGCCTGCTGTTGGTGGAGGATAACCCAACCAATCAGCAAGTCGCCAAAGAGTTGCTGGAAGTGGTGGGATTAAGCGTAACCATCGTAGATAACGGCATAGCCGCTGTAGATCGTGTGCAAAAAGAGCGTTTTGACTTGATCTTGATGGATATACAGATGCCCCAAATGGATGGGTATCAGGCGACGGCCCTTATCCGCAGTGACAAACGTTTTGCAGATCTACCCATTATTGCCATGACAGCCCACGCCCTGTTCAGTGACCAGGAGCGCTGCTTGGCTGCAGGCATGAACGACCATGTGGGTAAGCCCGTTGAACCACAACATCTCTATCATACCTTGGCACGCTGGCTTCCCATACAACCCAATGGGTCTCACAGCAGCGCTCAGCAGCCTGTCGTCGATACAAGCACTGAGAGTTTACCCGCTGAATTACCCGGTATTGATATGGTTATCGGGTTACACCGGGTACGTCACAACCGTCGGCTTTACCGCAAACTTCTCCAGCAATTTTATCTGGATCACAATCAGGCACTGGCAGAGCTGGAGTCTTTACTCTCAAAGGCGCACCACACTCAGGCTTCAAGAGTGGCTCACCTGCTCAAAGGGTCTGCCGGTAACCTTGGTGCGGAGCCTCTAAGTGAGGCTGCAGCAACATTAGAGCAAACCCTAAAACAGGGTTTGGATCCCCAAACGCCCCTCATGCAGCTTACCCATGCCTTCCAAGAAGTCATGGCAGGATTGGCCAGTATTGACCTCACACCCGAACCCACTCAGGCCTCCGATACAACGGCAGTGGATGACACCATTTTCCAAGCACAGGTGCGGCAACTCGCCCAACTCATTGAAGAGGCCAACCCAGAAGCACTAGAGCTGCTGACACAGCTTCATACAGCCATAGGGGCTGAGCATGAACCTTATTTAAGCCGTATTACCAAACATTTGGAATCGTTCCGCTTTGAAGATGCTCAAAAAACGCTCTCTCAATGGAATCAACACAGAGAAGCTTCCACCAAAGGGGGCGTTCAATGAATATTCTACGCCTATTATCCATACTGCTGATCGGACTTGTTTTCTGGCTACCTGGTCATGGACATACTGCAGAGGATCGCCTACCCCTGACAGAGCCCATCTTTGGGGAAAAAGCAAGCACACTGCCCGCTCAACAGAGATCAGAAATGATCTTGACCTCGGCAGAACAGGCGTGGCTGAACGCTTACCCGACCCTGAAGGTTGCCCATGAACTTGACTGGCCACCCTTGCATGACAGCGCCAACGGTCAATCACAAGGCTTTTCCGTCGACCTTATCCATTTACTGGCCAATAAACTGGGGATCCAGATCGTTTTCATCAACGGACGTACAAGCACTGAGCAAGTACAAATGTTCCGTGAAAAAAAATTAGATATCCTCATGGGTGTTGTTAAAACAGCTGAAAAGGCCCGTTTTATCCGTTTAACCCAACCCTATTTATCCCTCTCCAACCATTTGGTGACGCAGATAAATAGCAAAGATCAAACCCTTCTCCAAATTGCCCAAAAAAGGGGCAAAGTTGCGATGATGATCAAGGATGCCTCCAGTCAGAGCATTCTTCGCAGCTACCCTGATATCCAACCCTATTGGACACAGAGCCCCTTGGAGGCGTTAAAAGCTGTTTCCAACGGGTTGGCCGATGGGCATGTAATCGACCCCGCAACCGGGCACTGGTTGATCCAAAACCATCCATTGACCAACTTGCAGATTAGAGAAGCAATCAAAATTAGCAGCCCGGTTAAATCCATTCATCTGGGTGTTCAACATGATCAACCCCTTTTGCAGACGTTGCTGAACAAAGCCTTAACCGCTCTATCGGATAAAGCCTTTCACACCCTTTTAAACAGATGGGCCCCACACATAAACAAGCCCCATAAAACCAGCCTATTATTGACACAAGAGGAAAAGAAGTTTATCGACGAGCACCCGGTCATTCGGGTGGGGCCTGACCCCCATTTTCCACCCATTGAGTTTTTTAATAAACAGGGACAATACGCAGGCTTAACTGCGGACATTCTCCATGTACTGACTCAACGCACTGGGTTGCACTTTGAAGCCAAGCAGTATGCCAACTGGCCAGAGGTGGTGACGGCCATCAAACATGGCGAGATTGATATGATGGGCGCCAATGTGGAGGATGATGAAAACCGTGCCTATTTAAATTTTGGGGATACCTATTTTGATTTTCCCATGGTGCTGCTAACCCGCAAGGAACAGCAAGACTATCTGGATCTAAAAAAACTGGCTGGCCAAACGATTGCGGTAACGAAAGGCTACCCTGAAGCAGGGTACCTGCAAGAAAAACATCCTGAAATCACCTTACAAACCGTAGAAAACATTCCACAGGGCCTTCGAAAATTGGCGTTTGGGGAGATTGATATCTTTGCGGTCTATTTACCTGTGGCCTCTTACTATTTAGAGCAGGAGGGGCACGCCAACCTTAAAATTTCCGGTGAATTCCACTGGCCTTTCCCTGGTACATTTGCCATTCGTAAGGATTGGCCCCTGCTTAGGAATATTCTTAATAAAGGGCTTGCTTCACTCAGCGTGGAAGAACGGAAAACCATCCTACGCCGTTGGATCTCCCTGGAGCAGGCACCGCAAACCCCATCCACTAAAAAGTGGGCCTCATTAAGCCAAGAGCAGCGGAGCCTCCTACAAGAACAGCCTCAATTCACCATCCTCAACCATCCCGACCTTCCACCCTACACCTTTTTTGAGGATGGCAAAGCCCAGGGCTATTTTATAGATCTACTGAACTTAATGTTTGAAGATCTGGATGTGCAGCTGATCCATAAGGAACGACATGGTGGAACCCCTACCTATGCCAAAATGCTTAATCAAGGCCAGGGAGATCTCTTAACTTCCTTGCTGATGCTACCTTCACGAAAAAAACTTTTACAGTTTTCAGACCCCATTGTGCGGGTTAATTATCCCGCCATCATTACTCAAACCCAAAGCTTACCTCTACCCGATTTAGCCTCTCTTCGTGGCAAACGCATTGCTTTAGTCAAAGCCCATCCTTGGCACCAAGCCATGGTTAAAAGTGACATTGACCATATCCCTTACTATGTAGACTCGCTACCCAAGGCTCTTGAAGCCGTGTCATATGGTCATGCAGATGCTGCACTTGTGAGTGGTGTACTGGCAACTTGGGCAGCTAGAAAACTTAATCTGGTCAATATTAAACCAAGTGGCGCAGCCCGTTTTCCCAACATGGAAAACCGCTATGCAGCCTTTGCCGTTGCCAAAAACCGTCCTGTTTTAAATGGGTTATTAAATCGCTTATATACACAGGTAAAACCAGAAAAACTGGAGCAACTGCGTAAAAAATGGCTCTACCCCAACCTGACATCACAACAACCACAGCTTGAGTTAAGTGATGGAGAAAAAAAATGGCGCCGTGAGCATTTGGAGTTATTCAGCCATCTGAGCTACTGTGTCGACCCCAATTGGATGCCTTTTGAGCGTATTAATGATGAAGGGCGCCATGAAGGCATGATCGCCGATCTTATTCTACAGCTTGGTAACCGCATAGGCATGCCTATGCAACTGGTACCGACGCAGAGCTGGAGCCAATCTCTCGCGTATGTCAAACAGGGGCGCTGCCAGTTATTGGCTGCCGCGGCAGAAACCGCCCCAAGGCGTGCCCACCTGCTCTTTACACATCCTCACGGGCACTACCCACTGGTGGTCGCTGTTCGTAATGAAGAGCTGTTTATCGAAAACTTAGCCGCCATTAAAGATAAAACCCTAGGGGTGGTCAGGGACTATGCCCACATTGATCTGATCCGCGCCAAATATCCCAACCTGGCCATTGTAGAGGTTGAAAGCGTGGCCGACGGCCTGACCCGTGCTCGGGGTGGTCAAATTTTTGGGTTTGTGGATACAGCCCCTACCATTGGTTATCAAATGCGTCGGCAAGGGATCACCCAATTAAAAATTGGCGGTAAATTGGATATTCCCCTAGAGCTCTCGGTTGCCATGAGTAAGCAAGCTCCTCCAGAACTTCTTTCAACCCTGAATAAAGCCTTAACAAGCTTTTCTCAGGAGGAGCGACAACTCTTAGCAGACAAATGGTTTGCCATTAAATTTGAGAAAATTTTTGACTACACCCGTTTCTGGCAACTGTTGGTTGTTCTGGGATTAATCATACTCATTGTCGCCTATTGGAACCGCAAGCTGGCGGGGCTCAACCGGGCAATCCGTGCCAATGAAGCGGCCTTGATGGAGAGTGAAGCCAAATTCCGCCATTTGGTAGAGTCCTCCCAGACCGTACCTTTTAGTTTTGATCTGGCCACCAACCGATATACCTATATGGGAACTCAGGTTGAACGGTGGCTTGGCTACCCCTGTAGCAGTTGGACCAACATGGATGCCTGGGCCAGCCGGATCCACCCAGAAGATCGAGATCGAACCCTATCCACCTGCACCCAGGATACAGCCCAAGGTAAAGATCATATCCTGGAATTTCGTATGTATACCGCGGATGGTGAAACGGTATGGGTGCGGGAGTTTATTTCCGTCACTAAACAAGATGAAAAGCCAGTATCTTTACATGGTTTTATGTTTGATATAACCGAACAAATGCAGCGCCAACAGGAGTTAAAGCTGGCTCGGGATTTGGCTGAAGTTGCCAACCAGGCAAAAAGTGAATTTTTAGCCAATATGAGCCATGAAATCCGTACCCCTCTTAATCCCATCATTGGCCTTACCCATTTAGCCTTACGGGCAGACCCCAACAATCAAGTGCGAGATTATTTAAATAAAATCAACACCTCATCTCGACTCTTGCTGAGCCTTATTAACGATATTCTTGATTTTTCAAAAATTGAAGCAGGCAAACTACAGACTGAGAGTGTCCCCTTTGCTTTAAACGGTGTACTGGAGAATTTGCGTAGCCTGTATGGGGTAAAAGCCCATGAGAAACAACTGAATTTTGACATCCAGGTCGAGCCTGAAATCCCCTCTCACCTTGTGGGGGACGCCCTGCGCTTGGAACAAGTTTTGGGCAACTTGATCAGTAACGCCATCAAATTTACGGAATCCGGTGTGGTCAAGGTGGTGGTGGCATGTGACCAATCTAAAAATGATTTGTTACAGCTAACATTTTCTGTGCACGACACCGGAATTGGTATGGATAAAGTGCAGCAGCAGGAGGTGTTTCAGGCATTTAACCAGGCTGATGGGTCCACCACCCGGAAGTATGGGGGCACCGGCCTGGGGCTGGCCATTTGTCAACGCTTGGTCGCTGTAATGGGGGGACAAATTAGTCTAGAAAGCTGGCCAGAGTTGGGTAGCCGTTTCTTCTTTACGCTCCATTTTAAGATCGCAACAGAGGCGCAGGTAAAAAGCTTGAGGAGTGGTCTTATCGATCGACGAACCATACCTCGCTTTGATGGGCAGCATATTCTGTTGGTTGAAGATAACCGTACCAACCAACTGGTTGCTCGTGAACTGTTAACCTCTGTTGGGTTAACCGTGACCCTTGCTGAGGATGGCGCGCAA
Organism: Magnetococcus sp. PR-3; assembly: GCF_036689865.1. Taxonomy (NCBI): domain Bacteria; kingdom Pseudomonadati; phylum Pseudomonadota; class Magnetococcia; order Magnetococcales; family Magnetococcaceae; genus Magnetococcus; species Magnetococcus organivorans. The sequence goes on along the minus strand of NZ_JBAHUQ010000011.1, from coordinate 103,520 downwards.
GCCCTCACAATCTTAGAGACAGAGTCTTTTGATTTGGTATTGATGGATATTCAAATGCCCGTGATGGATGGTCACCAAGCCACCTTATTAATCCGGCAAGATCCGCAGTTTGCCCAACTGCCCATCATTGCCATGACAGCCCATGCTTTGGCAGGAGACCGAGAAAAATGCTTAGAAGTCGGCATGAACGACCACGTCTCCAAACCCATTGATCCCGAACAGCTTTACCATACCCTGAGCCACTGGCTAGCACATCCAGCTACCCTTAACCAACCCCTTACATTCCATTCAAAGGATTCATCAACACCACAAACCTCATTACCCTGGCCCACCATTGAAGGGGTGAATTGGCAGATGGGGTTGGAGCGAGTTCGGGGTAATAAGCCGCTCTATTTAAAACTGCTAAGCGCCTTTCATGAAGATCATCATCCTGCCATACAGCGGGCCTTGGATCTGTTTAAGGAGGGCGATTTGGAAACCCTACAACAATTGGCGCACACCCTTAAAGGTGCAGCGGCAAACCTTGGGGCAAACCGTCTTGCCCAAATGGCAGAAGCTGTGGAGTTATCACCCCAATATACGGATATTCAGCAAATGTCGCTGAGACTGGAAGAGCTCATGGCTGGATTAGAAGTGATCTTAGCCACCGAAAAGAGGCCACAGCCTATTCAGGTAAACCAGAGTGATCCTGACCGAGCAGCCCTGGTGATATCCAAAATGCGACATGCTTTAAAAGATGCCTCACCAGAAGCATCTGATCTGCTGCCCCATCTACAACAGCACTTAGATCAAACATATACCCCTTTAATCGAACAACTCAGCCAACAGCTCGCCCTGTATGAGTTTGAGCAGGCTCTTATTATTTTGGAACACATTTTCGATTCCACCCATAAAGAGAACCCAGCCATACCCACCACCCACAACCCTGAACGTGCGAAGTAGGCTATGATGAACCCAACTATTTCATATCAAAGATTTAGAACCACCCTACTCTGTTTATGGGTGCTTATATTTTCATGTATTTCAACTGCTCAGGCAGAGCCCCAGCCACTCGATCTGAGTTTATCTTTGCAGGGGCAAGATCTCTATACCCATATGCTTTTGCTGAAAGACCAGGATCATCAGGTTACCATTGAGACCCTGTATGCGGGAGAGTGGCAAAATCAGTTTAAACCGTTGCTCGAAAAAAACACCACCATGGGTTTTTCTAAAGCCTCTTGGTGGATACAACTACGTGTAAAAAACCCAACTGAGAACGCCATTTCCTGGTTGTTGCATGCCCCCTATAATCACACCGATCATCTCGACGTTTACCAACAGACCGTATCGGGGCAGATCACAGGTTTACAACTTGGGGATCTACGTCCTTTTTCTAACCGTCCCATTGCTGCAGAATCCTATGTGGTTCCAATCACCACCCCAGCACACGGTGACCAGCTGCTCTATTTACGTATGCAGCATGTCGATGGGGGTATGATTGACGCCCAACTCCGTGCCTGGTCCATACAGAGCTATTATGAAGCCAATGAAGAACACGGCCTGTTAAAGGGATTTTTCTTTGGTGGCTTGATCTTTATGGCTGTGTATAACCTGTTTATCTTTTTTGCCACACGTCTAACTGAGTATTTATGGTATGTGGCCTATGTGGTGACACTTCTGATCTCCAGCTTAATCATGATGGGGATCGGGCATCGTTATCTCTATAACGACTCCCCATTTTTAACCAATAGTTTAACCGTGATAAGCATGAGCATTATGTTCATGTCCATCATCCAATTTAGTCGGAGTTTTCTTAATACCTCTCAACACCTACCCCGGGCAGATTGGCTTTTAAAAGCCGCGATGATCTACACCTTTGCCGCACCGTGCATTATGCTTTTAGGCAATAAGATTCTCGCCATTAAGCTGCTTCTTAGTATGGGTGTTTTTATCATTATTCTACCCTTTATCGGCATGTGGGTTTGGCGCCAAGGTAAACGCCGTGCTCGGTTTTATACGGTCGCCTGGGTTATCGCTGCCTTTTGCTACTCTCCCACATTAATGTGGTGGTTAGGTATTTCAGAGTCCATGCTGCTTTCAACCTGGGCAGGGCGTATCGGTTTATGGTTTGAAGCGGCTTTTTTCTCTTTGGCCCTGGCAGACCACATCAACCTACTACGGCAACAACAGGAACAGGCCATACACAGGGAGCAGCAAAGCTTAAAGCAAAGCAAGAGTAAGCTTAAAGATGAAGTGATGGCACGTACGCAAGATCTACAACACGCCAAACAGATTGCCGACCAAGCCAACGACGCTAAAAGCCGCTTTATTGCCACCATGAGCCACGAAATTCGAACCCCCATCAATGGTATTATGGGGATGTCACACCTCATTCAAAAAACCCAGCTCAACCCACAACAAAAAGAGTATGTTGCCAACATTCACACCTCTACGAACTACCTTCTTGAAATTGTAAATAATGTTCTGGATTTCTCAAAAATTGAAGCTGGCAAGCTAGAGATTGAATCGGTCCCTTTTAGCCTGCATGCAGTGATGCATGAGCTCGCCACCTTTTTTGCTGAAAAAGCTCAAGCTAAACAGTTGAGCTATCGTATGAACGTACCCCACACACTCCCTCAAAAACTAATGGGAGACCCGCTACGCCTGAAGCAGATACTGATTAACCTGATCGGAAATGCCATTAAGTTTACCGAAACAGGCTGGGTGCGGATCGAGGTTCAGCTGCACGATCAAACAGACAGCCAGGTTACTCTACGTTTTTTGGTACGCGACAGCGGGATCGGTATTGAACCACAAAAAGTCGGAGAACTGTTTGAGGCCTTCTCTCAAGCCGATGCCTCCACCTCACGCAAGTATGGGGGCAGTGGCTTAGGGCTCTCCATCTGCCAACGTTTGGTCGCCCAAATGGGGGGGCAAATCTCTGTGACCAGTACCCTGGGCAAAGGGACTGAGTTTGACTGCACACTCAGTTTTAGACCCTTGTCGCCCGCCTTGGAGGTCCAAGCTTCCCTTAAAGAGACGGTATGGACCCCTGCGCCCTTACCCTCTGCACACATTTTATTGGTTGAGGACAACCCCATTAATCAACAGGTGGCTGTGGAATTATTGGAGCAGGCTGAGCTAAACGTAACCGTGGCAAGTCATGGTCAGGCGGCATTGGATCTACTGGCCCAAAGCCACTTTGATTTGGTGTTAATGGATATTCAAATGCCGGTTATGGATGGTTATCAAACCACACGTCATATCCGAGCTTTAGAACACCTCTCCAACCTCCCCATTATCGCCATGACGGCCCATGCGATGGCTGGTGATCAAGAGCGCTGCTTAGCCGAAGGCATGAATGACCATATTCCCAAACCGGTTGAGCCCCAACGACTCTACCAAACCATTGGCCGTTGGCTACAACATCCCCCCTCGCCTGCCATGGAGGGCTCCGCCTCGCCTTTAGAGAACAGCACAGACCTATTCCCAGGTATTAATCATACAGCTGGTCTCTCACGCATTCGGGGGAACCATGCACTTTACCACAAGCTTTTAGTTGAATTTTATACGGATCATCAAGGAGATATGATAAAACTGCAAAAATACAATCAACAGGGGGATCAGGCATCTTTACGTAAATTGGCTCACGCCCTTAAGGGAACCGCCGCCAACCTTGGGGCTGAAACGTTATCCAGGGCAGCAGCCATGGTTGAACAAAAACCAGAGGCCTCAACCCTGGCACGACTGGCAGAGGCTCATACCTGTGTTATGCAGGGCTTAAAAGGTATCACCACAGAGCGCTTTGACCCCACCTTGGCTGAGCCTTTTACCTCAACTCAGCTACAAAGCGCCATCACCAAGCTGATGAGACTGATCAGGGAGGCCTCACCAAAGGCCATGGATCAACTGCCTCCCCTTCTACAAATGGTTGGTACACCTCACCAGGAGAGTATGGAACAACTGTGTGAACAGGTGGACGCATATGATTTTGAACAGGCACGACAAACCTTAAACCAGCTGGCACAATCCATCGGCATACAAGTTGGAAGTGAACCATGAGTGATATGCAATCGGTCATAATGGTTGTTGATGATGAACGACTGAACATTAACGTTTTGAACGACATTCTTAAACAGGAACACCGGGTGAAGGTTGCCTTAAGTGGTCAACAGGCATTGGAACGTGCCAAGACCATACCTAAGCCGGATATGATTCTACTAGATATTCAAATGCCAGAGATGGATGGATATGAGGTTTGCCGCCATCTGAAAAGCGACCTTGAAACCCAAGATATTCCGATTATTTTCATCACGACCTTAACCCAGGAAGAGGATGAAAAGCGGGGGCTGGCTTTGGGGGCTGTCGACTACATTACTAAACCTGTGAACCCTTCCATCACCCTAGCTAGGGTTAACACCCACCTGGGTTTAAAACATGCCCGAGAGAGCTTGGCAGAACGTAATGCTGAACTAGAAAAAATGTTGGATATGCGAGAGAGCATTGACCGTATTACCCGACACGATCTTAAAACCCCTCTTCATGGTATTTTAGGGGTAACCGATTATCTTCTGGATGAACCAAGCATCTGTGACGATGATAAAGAGATGATACGCTTGCAAGAGCGGGCTGGTTATAAAATGTTGGAGATGATTAACCGCTCTTTAGACATGCTGCAAATGGAACAGGGAAACTATCGGTTAAAGCCAGAACCGGTCAATGTGGTACGGATTATCGAACGGATACTTGATGAACTGCAACAAACTTCAGCCTCTCTTGTTGTACAAGGGGTTGAACAGGCCCCTTACCCTCTTTTTCACATTATTGGAGAAGAGTTACTCTTCTATTCCATGTTGGCAAACCTGATCAAAAATGCGCACGAGGCCCAACCAGATGGAGAGATCGTGACCCTTATCCTCGCCATGGAGCCTGAGCCGACGATTCGGATACATAACCCCGCCGTTGTTCCAGCGGCTATTCAGGCCCGTTTTTTTGATAAGTACGTAAGCATGGGTAAATCTGAAGGCACCGGTTTAGGAACCTACTCGGCGAAGCTAATTGCCCAAACTCTGGGTGGTCAGATCCACATGCACTCCTCTGAAAAAGAGGGGACTACCATTACCTTACGGTTTTCTGATCAACAAAAGCCTCACGCACAGAGAGAGGAATTTGGTGATGCAGGCTAACCAGCTCCTTAGAAGCTTTATCCCCTATTTTATAGGGGCGCTTCTCATCACCACTTCGGTACAAGCTGAACAGACGGCTTGGCTGGAGGGGAAGCATCTCTTTGATGCTGGAGAGGTCGAAAAAGCTTTTTTGGTGCTCGAACCGCTTGAGCCTGAATGGGGCGGCGTTCTAGCTTACGACCTGCTCCTTGGCCGTGTACTCATGCGCATGCACAAGTGGGAACGCGCCAGTTTTGCGATGGAGCGGGTTTTAATTGCCGATCCTAACCATGGTGAAGCCCTAGCAGCTACCCAGACAATCCAAAAAAAGATGGCTGAAAGTGCATTACGTGGCGAGAATGCTATCGCCCAAACCCGCTTAAAAGGGTTTGTACGGTTGGGCATGGGCTATGATGGTAACGTTAGCCAAGGTCCAGATGCACACAGTATGCTTTTTCCCACCATTGATCATTTAGGATCCTTTGATCTAGACAGCCTAAGCCGTGAAAGTGATCCCTTCACCTTAATGGGCATGGTGGTTGGTTTATCCCATGATCTACCCGGTCCATGGCAGATCATCGGCAGTGCGGAACTGGATATCAAACGACAGCTGGACCGAGATGATTTAAGGGAAGCTACGGGCACACTAAGGGTGGGTGTTCTGCATAACCTAAAGCGCGATCAAGTGGGGTTTGTGGGGCTTGCCAACCTATGGCGCCTGGGTGGTGAGAACTACCGGTCTAGCTATGGGGGCATCGCCTCGTATCGCTACCGACCAAAGCCTCAACGATCCATAACCTTGAGCTACCAGGTTCTACGCCACGATCACCCCAACGACCCTGATCTTAATGGGGTGGATCAACAGCTGACGGTACAACACCATCACCAGCAGCCAGGTATACGCCCGAGCTCTACCAGTATAACGGCCCGTTTACGTAGAAAGCGCGTTGTTGGGGTGGATCTTGATGTCACCACCACCAATGCTTACCTAGCCTATGATGGTGCAGGTGTAACACTGGAAAGAACACACCCCCTAGACGACACCCTGACTGTGCAGGGGAGCCTGGGCTATGAATACCGCTGGCATCATGAAATGATGCCGCTCTATTATGATGATCAACGAGACAGCCAGATCAACTTTTCCCTCGCTCTGGGCTGGCGGGCCAAACCAGACTGGGAGCTCTTTTTAGCTGGGCAGTATACCAAAAACACCTCCAATCAAGATGTGTTTGACTATGATCGGATGGTCCTTTCCATCCTCAGCCGCTGGTACTTTGACCATGAAATGCCCTGACCTCAGATCGTTAATCGTCATTACCATCTTACTGCTGCTTCCCACTCTGGTCCATGCCGCCGAGGAAGCTGCCCAGGTGCTCATCAGTCGCGGTCAGGTTGTTGCCATGGTTAGCAACGGCAAACCACGTCCCTTGGAGCGTGGCTCTAAATTAACAAGTGGAGAAACCATTGTGACGGGCAAAAAAGCTCGGGCACAGATCCGCTTTAGTGATGGCACCCTCATTACTTTAGAGCCTGACACCCGCTTTGCCATTGATCACTATCTATTTGGCCGCAGCCGCAGCAAAGACCAAGTGTTCTTAAAGCTTCTTAAGGGAGGAGTAAGGGTTTTGACGGGAGAGATCCCTAAACATCGTGCCGAGCGGTTCAAGCTGGAGACAACGCTGGCAATCTTAGGGGTGCGAGGTACGGACTTTGCGGCCCGCTTGAATAAAAAACTGGATGTCAGCGTGCTCTCAGGTCTTGTTTCCGTGACCAACCAGGCAGGTAGTTTACTTCTGCGGGCCGGACAGAATGCCACGGTTGTCGGGGCGAATCTTTTGCCACGCTTAAGCGATCAGATACTGCAGCCGGATAAAGCACGCGGCTTTAGTGACCAAGTGGAACTGTTTCGTCATGGTATTCATGAACAGAAAGATGAAATGAATACCAAAATCAGTGACTCCATAAAAACCCCATCGGATGTTCAAGACCTGGATCCTTCTATCCTCAAACTGTTTGGTCCTGACGTCGGGCCCGGTGGCGGTGATGACGGCGGCGGCGGCGGTGGCGGTGGTGGTGGCGGCGGTGGCGGTGGTGGTGGCGGCGGTGGTTAAATACTTACAATGAAACGTCCATACACACATATGGCTGTTGGGCTACGCCTGCTGATTGTAGGGATCGTATTGCTACTGGGTCTGTTTCTGGATTTGTCTCCCATACAGAGCCTACAGCTATTCAGTATGGACCGCATGCAACAACTGTTTCCACGTCCTGCTGTCCCCCAGCTGCCCATACGTATTGTGGCCATTGACGAAGCAAGCCTGAATACCTATGGACAGTGGCCCTGGTCTCGTAAAACCTTGGCAACATTGGTTTCCCAACTTCATCAAATGGGCGCTAAAGGCGTTGTATTTGACATGGTACTGGCCGAACCGGATCGCACCTCACCCGAGCAGTTGATGGGCCAGTGGAGCGATCATCACGACATGCTGCAGGCCCTAAAGCAGTTGCCGACTCACGATGATTTACTGGCAGAACAGATCCAGAAACTACCTGTGGTTTTAGGGCGTATTCCCCACGGAGAAGCAAGCCCCCCCATTCGTAGCAAAGCTCGTTTTCCCCGTATCGGCACCGTTAATATTACACCCTTACCACACATTCCAAGCCTTATCCTCAACCGCCCCATACTGGAAGCAACCGCGCAAGGCACGGGCGTTATTGCGCAACCCAAACTTGCGTCTGATGGCGTACTGCGCCGGGTTAATCTTCTCTTCCGCCAAGGTGAGAACCTACACCCGGCCTTAAGCCTGGAGATGCTGCGTATTTGGGCAGGCCGTGAGAATATTTTACTCCATGGTCATGAAAAGGGGTTAACGCACCTACAGCTGGGTCCACTCTATCTGCCAACGGCAGCCGATGGTTCCGTGTGGCTACACTTTAGGCCTCTGGACCCGAATCGCTATATTTCGGCCCAGCAAGTCCTGCAAAGCGGTATTGATACCAAATTTATCAAAGACCACTGGATTTTTGTTGGGGCAACCGCACCGGGCTTGGCAGACCGTTCCCACACCCCTTTGGGGGAAGTGGTACCTGGGGTGGAGGTTCATGAACAGCTACTGGAACAGATGGTTCTGGAACACAGCTTAACCCGCCCATGGTGGGACAACCTAGCCGTCACAATTATTTTACTCATCTTTGCCATGGGGTTATGGCGCTGGAGCTACCCACACCCTAAAAAAAAGCTGCTGCTGTGGGTTATGCTAGCCCTACTCTTAACCCCAATACTAAGCCTTACTCTTTTTCAGAACAAAGGTTGGATGGTTGACCCCCTCTACCCCATGCTGTGCATGATGCTGCTCACCCTGGTGCATGTGGGGTTTCATCTGTTAAAGCTGGAGCGGCAACGGCGACAGTTGGAGGACCGTAATGTCTTTTGGGCCCATATCAACCATGAAATCCGTACCCCACTAAACCCCATTATTGGCCTTACCCACCTCACCCTTAATACCGATCTGGATGTTCAACAACGGGAATATTTATCCCGTATTGAGGACTCATCCCGTGCTCTTCTGAGCATTATCAATCAATCTCTAGACTTGGCTAAGATGGATGCAGGGCATTTCAGCATTGACCTGGAGCCCTTTTCTATTCAAAGCCTTATGGAGCGCATATCAAGCCTTTACATGGTACGGGCCACTGAAAAAAACTTGCATTTCAACACCCATCTGGATGAGCAGATGCCTGATCTGCTGATGGGTGATCCCTTACGCCTTGAACAGGTGTTGGGTAACTTATTAAGCAACGCCATTAAGTTTACCCATGAGGGGGGCATTCATGTACAGATTGAGCAGGTTTCCACACACCCAGGTGAACAGGTAAGCCTTGAGTTCAAAGTGAAGGATAGTGGTATTGGCCTGACCAAATCCCAGTTAGCCCGTCTGTTTCAGGCTTTTGTTCAAGCAGAAAAAGAGACCAGCCGAAAATATGGGGGTACGGGGTTGGGGTTGACCATCAGTCAGCGGCTGGTTGAGATGATGGGGGGAAAAATTGATGTCGAGAGCCAGCCGAGTCAGGGCACCTGTTTTAGTTTTACCATCGGTTTTCCCCTCCCCTCCATGGATGAGCTGAACCGTTTTGCCGAACCAGAACGCAAACGTCCAACACCCCGATTTAATCAAACCCCAATTTTGGTTGCCGAGGATAACAAAACCAACCGTTTATTGGTGGAGGAGCTACTGCGCAGCGTAGGTGTTCACCCAACCCTGGTTGAAAATGGCCAACAAGCGCTGGATGCCCTACAGCATGGGGATTATCATGCGGTACTTTTGGATGTTCAAATGCCGGTCATGGATGGTCATGAAACCACCCGCTACATTCGCCAGCAAACTAGGTGGAAAAACCTACCCATCATCGCGATGACAGGTCAAGCCATGGCACAAGAGCGGGATATGTGCCTGCTCTCGGGGATGAACGACCACCTAAGTAAGCCTGTCACCCCACATTTGCTCTTTGAAACTCTGGCTAAATGGCTACCTTGCGTGCGAGTGGATGAACCACCGACAACGACCAAGTCAGAAGAACCTTTGGATGCTGATTTACTTGCATTGGAGAGCATCAACCTTCCCATCGCCCTTGCACGGGTACAGGGCAGTCAACTTCGTCTACGTCAACTGTTGCGCATTTTTTATCAGGATCATCATGATGATGCAGCGCGTTTACAGGTGTTGCTGGCGGAACAAGCTTGGCAACAGGCTGAGGCCTTGGTACATAGCCTAAAAGGTACCGCTGCCAACCTTTCAGCCACCGCACTATCACAGGAGTCAGGCCGTTTAGAGGGGCTTTTCAAACAGAACAGGGGCCTGGAGGTCGATCATGCAACCCTGCAGCGTCACCTAAACCAGCTGTGTACACAAATTGAACCCATACTCACCACGCAACCAACCTCACCAGCCCCAACTAAAACAGACCTTGGCACCGTTAAACCGTTGCTGGTTGAGCTACGTAAACTCCTTTTAGAATCTAACCCAGAAGCTGAAAACCTGCTCCCTCCCCTACTTCAAGCATGTGGCAGCCAGCATCAGCCTTTGGTCAAACAGCTCCAGGAGCAGATTGACCTGTTTGAGTTTGAACAGGCACTAGAGCTGTTGGATCAGTTGGAACAGACCTTGTAAACCACCCCCTCAAACCGATTGAAGAGCAACAGCTCACCCATAAGCCCCTGTCCCTTAATACCACTCTGCCAATATTTTAAAAAACCATGTGGCTGTTTAAGAGAGAGCAACCGTTTTTCATACCATCATTCCGTGGCCCGGAGCTGAGAGCCCTGTATCAGCGTGCATAAAAAAACCCACCCGACCTAACCTATGCAATAGCCCCCATGGATACCCGATGGCGAGATCTAATCCTTCAATACCTCACACAAGGCCCAGGTACTGGCATAGCAACGTTCCAGATCCTACGGGCTGCGTTTAACAAACAGCCACCAGCTATCCAAAAGCGGGTTCCCCTTAAAGGTCACCTATCGCACTCATGTAAAAGACGAGCCGGACTCAGCTTGCTGAGATCAACGCCAGTCACTCTCGTTCGAACTCTCCACCCAAGCTCATATAGAGGGGTCACACCGCCCGCCGCCCACCTGAGCACATGGATTAAACCTGTAAAAAAGCGATTGATATCAATAGGCTTCAAGGGGCTGCCTTTAATCGTGCGAGCACCGACTCAAGCTGTTCGACAACCCCTGCCTTATCTTTTATTTTCTCCATATCCAATCGAATCTGCGCACCATCCTGATCCACATGCAGGGTCGTTGCATGTACGACATCCAACCGATCCGCCATATTGGTGACCTTATAAGGTGTAATGGAACGCTGTATGCCTTTAACAGAGATCGGTGCCGAGGCCACCGCTTGCACATGGTTACGCACCAGATTATAGGTTTCAGAAGAGAGTGTAATACCATCAGGTTCAGCCACCCCTTCCAGACGTGCCGCCAAATTTACAGCACCACCAATAATGGTATAATCCATACGCTGTTCACTACCAAAGTTTCCCACATTGCAAAAACCGGTATTAATACCAATACGCATCTGAAATGGGCGGGTATAGCCCATATCGTTCCACTTAGCTTGTAGAGATTTCATATGTCGTTGCATGGCCATAGCCATCTGTACACACGCTAGAGCATCCTCTTTAACCCCACGGGTTGCGGGATCACCAAAAAAGATCAACATCGCATCACCAATAAACTTATCGATGGTCGCACCGTAGCTTAAGGCAATGGCCGACATTTCGGTAAAGTAGTCGTTGATCAAAAAGGTTAGATCCTCTGGCTCCATATTGTCCGTAGTGGCTGTGAAGTCTTTGATATCCGAGAAGAAGAGCGTCAGTTTTTTACGCTCTGTGGTAATGCGAACCTCTTTATCCCCACTGAGAATAGATTCCACCACCTGCGGCGATAGATACTTGGCCAGCTTGGTCGATAGCCCCTGCAGTTGGGCATTGCGTGCATCCAGTTCCTGCGTGGTCTTTTTAAGGTTTTGAATAACCGTTTCGTAGAGTCTGTCTCCACTATCCTTCATGGTTTCCATCAGCGCACGGCTACGCTCACTGCGGGTTAAACGGCGTTCAAGCAGGTGTAGGGTGGCCTGGGCATCGTGCGTCCCCCCCGTATCTAACGCAGTTGTTGGATCCACAGTGGATTCGGTAAAACGGTGAGTTGGGCTACCCATTAACAACGTCACAAAGGTTTGGTTGTGGTAACTATTGAGGGGCTTACCATCGTGACAGAGCGGACCGATTTCACCATAGCCATAAAACCCGCCATAAGGGATCCCTGGCAGCTCCTCTTCTATGATACGGGCCTCCTCCGCCACCGTTGTTCCTAACAGGCATTTACGCATGGCACAGGAGAAGATCAAAGCGGCTTGAGGTGTGTGATCATCGGGATATCGGGCCATGGCTTGTTTAACAGAACGCCGTGCTCCTTCCAAAATGGCAGGGCGTTCGGTCACCGTAAATTGAACGGTACTACCTTGAGGTACATCGCCAAGAAAAGTAATGGCCCCTTTATCCTCAACAACACCCATGGTAACCCGTAGTGCTTGAATATGTTTGCCTTCATCCATCAAAGCTAAAGGGAACAGGCTATTAGGCGTACTCTCTTGGCCAAAATGGCGTTGGTAATATTCAATGGCTGGCCGGTGGTCAATCTCCTCCACCACCGTACCTTGGGAGCGGGTGACAACCCCGGGCTCACCCATGGGCTTCCAACCTGTTTCAACAGCATAGGAGATCATCAAAGGACCAGAAAAAAGCAGAACAGGCACAGCATTGCTGTAGACCTTTTGACCAAAAAACTGTTTGGTTCCCTGAAAGAGCCAATCATCCCCAGAGAGCCCACCAACCATGGGCACGCCCTCACCTAAAGAAGCTTTTAACGCTTCAAAAACCTCCGTGCCATTGGCTGTCAGGCTCTCAGGCGTGGTAATACAAAAGGCGGTCTCCAGATCTGTTTGTGAACGGGCTTGCGCCATCGCTTTTTGGCAGGTATCCGTAATATCCTCACTTACCTGCTGGCCCACCCCTGCTGTTATCTCCACTTCGTCAGACACAAATAACATGAGGGTGGCAGCATCTTCACTAAACCCCGCCGGAGAGGATAGCTCACCATCTGTGGTACAACCGATCAGTGCTAAGTCCGGCCAAGTTTGGATGAGGCTTTCTAAAATGATGGCATGTTCATAGGTATGTGAAGCAAATAAAAGCCCGCCATTTGGGATCTGCCCATCCAGTTTTTCCATCGCTTCACGGAGCAGTTCATTCTTAACAGCATGAGCATTTACACCCCGACTATGCACGACGATGGCAAAAAACATGTAGGCATCTCCGACTTAATTAGGTACGCAACGACCTCTATTCCAATCAAAGTGAACATCACCCTTTTTTTGAGGCGAGCAATGTCTCAATAACGTGAACAACTTGTGCATTTTTTTGAGTATTCAAAGCATCGGGATGAGGTTCAGCAAACTGTTGTGCATCATTATCATAATACCGACCAGAGACGTTGGCAAACGCATCACTCAGTGAAGCACGGACCAGGATATCAACCCCGATCTGTAGATCATTACCCGCAACACCATAAGCCTCTTTCACCATCTTACTCCCCAAAAATGATGCCGGGTTGACCGCAAGAATAGAGGGACCGGTTGCTGCCAAGGTTTGCGCAAGGTGAAATGACCACATGGTCAGAGCAAGCTTACTTTGTGCATAAGCTTGATTATCGTCCAACCAAACCTTGCCCTCCAGCGCCTTCAAATCCACCGCTGCTTGTGCCGCTGAAGAGAGGTTAACCACACGGCCATTTGAGGCCATATGTGATAACAGCCGTTTGGTTAATTGAAAGGGGGCCAGGGTATTAACAGCAAAGCGAACATCTAATGCCCCTTCGGTTTTAGGCTGGGGCACCTTAAAAACCCCAGCATTGTTGATCAGCACATCAAGTTTGCTCTGTTGGGCTACAACATGATCAGCCAGCGCATCAACCTCGGAAGCGATGGATAAATCCGCCTTAAAAGTCTTAACGACCCCTGCGTTGGGAATCTTTAACAGTTGCGCCTGTGCGGCCACCAACTTAGCTTGACTACGCCCGTGTATCCATACGGTATGCCCCAAAGCAACCAGCGCCTTAGCGGTCTCTAAACCAATGCCGTCGGTGGATCCTGTTATTAAAATGGTCTTAACCATGGCCATACTCCAGAGCTATCAAGTTTGTGTTCTATTAACACGGTTACCAAGCATAAGTGACCAGTTCATCTTGTTTGGCCGCGGGATGGTGAACCATGGCATGCGTGATCTGGGTTAGAAATGTCTCCTTTAAGGCCGGAAACCTACCTTTATGCGGCACCAGATTATTGCCATGGTCCCCCCAATAGTAGGTATCAAAGTCACCTAGATTTTCCAGAAGATATTTTTCCTCCGCCAGCACCTGAGCAGGGGTAGGCAGAATGAACTGGCCGGCATGGATCTCTTGTTCCAGTTCACTATCGGGCTGTACAGCAAGAGCCATTGGTGCAATCTGCTCAGGTTCCATGAGGTTAAGCAACTTAGTCGTCTCCACAATATGTGCGTTTGAGCGTGTTCGGCCCCCTAAGCCAAAGATAATGGAGACCAGCACATCAATACCCGCAGCCTTGGCATGCGCCATACCCGCCAAAGCCTGTTCGGGGGTCATGCGTTTTTTAATGTTCTGCAATACCACGGCATCACCAGACTCAAGCCCCGCATAAACCATGGAGAGCCCTGCTTTTTTTAAAGCTTTAAGATCCTCGACCGTTTTTCGGCGTAGATCATTCAGTTCACCATAGAGGGAAAGATTCTTAAGCTCAGGAAAAACTGCATGAATTTTTGTGATAATCTTCAACAAAAATTCAGTCTTTAAAGCCATGACATTACCATCGATTAAAAAAATCGACTCTACCGGACCATAAAAACGGCGTGCCCTATCGATATCGATAAAGATCTCCTCAATGGAACGCTTCCCAAAGCTCTTATCTTTGAACATGGTGCAGAAGGTGCAGTTATTATTGGAACACCCTGTGGTGACCTGAATGAGTAAACTTTCAGACTCCATCCAAGGACGGTAGATTTTACCTTCATATCTCATTGTTCTCTCCTGCTGCACCACAGGGGTGGTCAAGACATATCCCCCCTAAGGTACGTTTCGATTCTCCAACAGTCCCTTCGCCAAGCGGCCTAAATAAGATGCCTAGGCAACTAAACCTCTACCACAACTTTACCCATGGCTTGCCCACTGGTCAGCCGTTGATACGCTTGCCCGACCTCATCCAATTTAAACGACTTTTCATCCAGCAATGGCTTAAGAGCACCGGCATCTGCGATCTGTGCAAGCTTGGCCAAAATGGCGCCATGTTCTTCTCGTTTATGGTTGTACAACATCGGAATAAGCATAAAAATCACATGTATTGACAGCCCTTTAAAATGAGCCGGTGTTAGATCCAGTTCAACAAGAGAAACGGTGGTCGCCACATGCCCATTGAGAGCTGCAGCCTCAAACGAGTTGCGCATATTAACCCCACCAACAGAGTCAAAAATCACATCAAAACCGGCTCCATTGGTATGCTTGGCCACATAGTCCGCCACTTGTTCTGTACGATAATCGATACCCGTGGCCCCATACTGTTCAACCATTTGTATGGATTTTTCACCGGATACTGTGGCATAGACATCAGCCCCCATCTGTTTGGCCAACTGTACAGCCACATGCCCAACCCCACCCACACCGCCATGAACCAAAACCTTTTGTCCCGCACTCACTTGGGCTCTGAGCAGCCCCTCATAGGCAGTAATCGCAACCAGAGGCAACGCGGCGGCTTCACGCATAGATTGTGCTTTGGGTTTGTGTGCAATGAGCTTGGCATCTGCCAACATGAACTCTGCCAGCGCCCCCTGTAACGCCGCCAGCCCCCCTGCACACCCATAAACTTCATCCCCCACAGCAAAGCCAGTAACATCCGCGCCAACCGCTTCTACCGTACCTGCGAAGTCCATACCCAGTACGGCGGGTAATGCGGGGGAGAGAGGGAGCGCCTTACCCATTTGATGAATCATCGTATCAACGGTATTGACACTGGTGGCAGCAACACGCACCACAACATGTCCGTTGATCACGGTCGGATGGGCTAACTCAGAGGATTGAAATACAGCGTTTTCACCATATTCAGTAAGGATCATGGCCTTCATTGGGCTTCTCCTAAGCGGGATATTGAATGCCCTTTACGATAACCATATTCTAAATATATAAAAACACCGTATTTTAGATTTCAGTATATTGTTTTTGCATATAATATAAGAACAGATCATTAAGATCTGCCAGCCTGATCCTTATGCCTGTCAGCTCATGCTTTAAAGGGGTGATTAGAGAGACACGAAGTCATAAAGAGATTAAACAACAGCCACAAGTCCCTAAAGATACGGTGCTCTGGCACAGTTTCTTTTCTCAGCGCCAAGGGCATCAAAAAGAGTATAAATAGAGAAGATGACCCGTTATTGGCAGGTTCACCGAGTGAGCTATTGTTCCCACACATAGATGACCCGTTATTGGCAGGTTCACCGAGTAAGCTATTGTTCCCACACGGGAGGACTGCCTATTTTTTCTAAAAGAAAATCAATTAAAACCCGAACTTTGGCGGTTAAGACATTCGACTTGGGATAGACCAACCAAATGGCGGATTGATCCTCAATTTTATAATCCGGCAATACCCGCACCAAAGAACCCTCTTGAATCTCTTTATACACACTCCAATACGCGTTCATTGAAATACCAACTCCCGCTTTGGTTGCCTCCCTCATATTGGCACCATCATCACAGATCACCCGTTGTTCAGCCCCGTTAGGAGGGAACATACTAACCGGTCGATCATCATGAGCAGAAAGCTTTCTGCCAGGCCCACCCATAAAAATCAACAATTGATGTGTCCTAAGGTCATCAGGGGTTTCGGGGGTTCCATACCGGGCCAAATAGTTGGGGGATGCACAGAGAATACGCTTATCGTCAGCCAGCTTTCTGGCCCTAAGGCTGCTATCTTCAATGGCGTAATTGCGCAAAGCCAAATCAAATCCACCTTCAATAAGATTCATGGGGGTATCGGAGAGGTTAAGCTGCAAATTTATGCCCGGATAGCGTTCCAGAAACTCCGGCAGAATGGGCGCAATAAACCGCTGCGCAAAGGTACTGGACGCCGCAAAGCGTAAAGTCCCAGAAACCTCAGTACGACCATAGCCTAAAGCGGCTCGTGCCGCTTCCTCCTGTGCCAAAATTTCCCGGGCATAAGGAAGAAATTCAGCCCCCTCCAATGAGAGAGAGACCTTTCGGGTAGAGCGATGCAATAGATCAGCCCCAAGCTGTGTTTCCAGCTTTGCAAGGCGGGCACTAGCCACAGCTGGCGCTAACCCAAGCTGACGCCCAGCTGCGCTGATATTGAGCCGATCAGCAGCCATAACAAAGAGGCGTATTCCTTCAATATCCATGTGCATTATATCCAAAACAGGAAAAAGGGCGGTGCAACAGGCCCTATTTTAGCGGATTTCATGTCTTAAACGGTAGAAAACAGATTTTATTAGCCCGAGATTGAAGGGCCAAAGAATACGGTGCGTATAAAAACGATGAACAGCGTGACCTGACTGCGCCCCCTTAGAGATCATGCCAACTCAACACCTATACCCTAGCGTGTTTCATGTACCTGTTATGGATCTTTGGCCGATAAGGTCGACATATGAAATTGAAATAAAAAGGGAAAAAACCATCCATCCACACCTACATAACCGTTGATGCCATTCATCTACAAGCATCTGAGGCACTTACGGGATGCCCTCACACACTGTTTTGACAACTCTTAACGCAACCCCATCTCGCAACAGGTAAACCACATAGCCTTGTATAAAAGAATCAATGGTAGGGAGGCTCTCCCCCCATCCTCAAACAAAGCGTGTGGAAACTTCATATTTTAAAGGGGATAGGGATACGGTCAAAAAAGAGAACAGGGCCGATAAACCAAGATCCCCTGGCATCATATAAAAGCCTGATTTCACCCTGTTCCCTAGCCAGGAGGTCAAGCCCAGCGTATTGGGACCTCATCCGAGCTAGGCTTCTGTTTCTCTTCCAGTTCACACTTAAGCTCTTCCAACTTTTCCAATGCAGAATCAAATGCATATTCCGCCACATCATCCGCAAGGCGCTGCAAATGGCTGGCAAAAAGGACCATACCAGGTAGTGCCATGATCTGTTCGACCATCTCACTGGCCTCAGCATCATCATCCTCAAGCAGCTCTAAAAGCTGTTGAAGTCGGGGGGTTACCTCGGCCAGATCTAAGGGCTCTTCATGGTTAGAGGATGTTTGCCCTACCTCTTCGCTCAGCCATGCCCTTAACCCTTCAAGGACAACATCCAGGGTTTGACCCAGTTTTTGGCCTTGCGCCACCATAGCCGTTTGAGAAACCGGATCTTCACAACAGGCCTCCAACTGGCGGGCTTGCTCTTGCAGATCATGCATGCCCACATTGCCCGCCACCCCTTTTAAGGTGTGTGCCTCTCGTAGAGCTTCGGTGTAAGCGTGATTATTAAGAGCTGTGGTAAAGCGCTGCATAAACGCCCCCTGCCCCTTTAAGAACTTTACCAACAACCGTCGATAGAGCTTTTTATCTCCTTGGGTACAGGCCAACCCTGCTTGCAGATCCACTCCAGGCAAAAGAGGAATCTCTTCATCTACACCCTCTGTTTCCACAGACACAGCGGATTTGCCTGTAAAAGGAGCAGAGGGGGTGATCCATTTTGACATAGTGCCAAACATATCTTTGATATTAATGGGCTTAGCAATATGGTCATCCATACCAGCATCGGTCGCTTTTTCCCGATCTCCGGCCATGGCATTGGCCGTCATGGCAATAACGGGCAGTGACTTATAGGCCTTATGCTGACGTATGCGCCGTGTGGCTGTGTAGCCATCCATAACCGGCATTTGGCAATCCATCAACACCCCATCAAAGGTGTGCTCTTCCAATAGATCCAAGGCCTCCTGACCATGGTTGGCTACAGTTACTTGAATATCTGCCCGCTGTAACAGCTCAACCGCCAGTTCTTGATTGATCTCATTATCCTCTACCAACAAAACCTGCGCGCCCCGCAACTTTTCAGCCGCATGATCCCCACGATCCTGCACCTGCTCTTTGCGCTGTTCAATCAGCTCTTCATGTCCCAAAGCGACCATCACACCATCCAATAAAGATGATGCCGTTACCGGCTTGGTCAAAAAGCCTTGCAGGTTAACACCATCCGCAGCTTGCTGGGCCTCTTCACGGCCATAAGCCGTCACCATGATCATGACAGGGGGCTTTTTCAATGCTTGATTGTTCTGGATTAACCGTGCGGTTTCAACACCATCCAAACCTGGCATTTTCCAATCAACCAACATCAACTGGTAGGGTTCATCACTCTGGGCCTCCTCCAACAGCGCAATGGCGGTTTCCCCAGTACCCGCTTGATCTGGCTGAAAACCAAATCCCGCCAACATACTGCAGAGGATCTCCCGTGCGGTGGTATTATCATCCACCACCAAGACTTTCAAAGCCCCCAATTCACTGGCCATGGATCGGCGCGCAGAGACCTTACCCTGCTGTTTACCAAACCGTGCTGTAAAGGCAAACAGACTCCCTTTGCCAGCCTCACTTTCCACCCAAATACGCCCCTCCATCATTTCTGAGAGCTTTTTGGAGATCACCAACCCCAAACCAGTACCCCCAAACTTGCGTGTGGTTGAGCTATCTGCCTGACTGAACGATTGAAACAGCTTGGCTTGTTGATCGGGGCTCATACCAATACCTGAGTCCTGAACCCCAAAACAGAGTGTGACATGGTCTGTTTCATCCGTTTCAACCTGAACAGAGATCACAACCTCTCCCTGCTCGGTAAACTTAACGGCATTGTTACCCAGGTTGGTCAAGACTTGCCCCAGGCGTAACGGATCCCCCATTAAGGCCGTTGGCAAGGATTGGGGCAGATCAAACAAAAGCTCAAGCCCCTTCTCTTCTGCTTTAAAGCCAACCAAGTGGGAGAGGTTATCCAGCACATCTTCGAGACGGAACGCAATGGACTCCATATCCAGTTTGCCCGCTTCAATTTTGGAGAAGTCTAGAATATCGTTGATAATCCCCAACAAAGACTCCGCTGAGCGATGCACTTTACTGACATAGTTGTGTTGTTTGGGGCTTAGCTCTGTCTGCAGCGCCAAGTGCGACATACCGATGATGGCGTTCATTGGCGTACGGATTTCATGGCTCATATTGGCCAGAAAATCTGACTTGGCGCGGGTGGCCTCCTCCGCAGTCTCTTTGGCTTGAGCCAACGCCAGCTCATGGGCTTGGGATGTCCGCATATAGGTCCGGAACATACGGTAGACAAAAAAGAGAATAAATTGGATCAGTAAAATGGCGATAATTGCGGTTATCACCAGCGTATAGTTGGCCTCTGTTGAGTGCCGTTGAGCATCCTCATAAACCACTTGGCTATGCTGGATCTGGGTCTGATCAAAGGCGGATAGCGCCTTTTGTAAAACAATATAACGCTCTTTTTCCAACTGACTAACACTAATAAAAGCGGCAACACGGACCCCTTTGTTAATGTAGTGACGTGTTTTAGAAACCGCTTCTCGGTAGGCTACCCACGCCTGATGAATCTGTTGAAAAAGCCCCCACTCTTCACGTTTATTGGGGTTACCTTCCAGACGCTGTTTCCATACAAGCAAACGCTCTTCAAGCAACTGAATATGCTGGTCCAACTTGATCTCGACCTGCTCAACCATACTTTTATTGGGGGCCAAAACCAGTTCCATGGAGAGAATATGAATATCCGCAATGGGTGCGGAGATCTCACGACCCATTTTATCCAGATAACCCGTCGCTTGATTCATGGTCTGGATCGATTGATCAATACGTTCAAGGTTAGAGAGATTGTAGAGGCTACGACCAATTAAAATAATAGACGCAAAAATAAGCAGGATCATAATGCGCCGAGATAGCCTACGCTCTGCCCCCATGGCTTGCACCTGAGACGCAGTGGTTGAAGGTGTTTTTCCCGTCAACACATTCATTGAGGTAACTCACGAAAATTTTTGCGATTAATTTGCACAGGCCGTTTCCGCTCTACAGGGTATGGGGCTGAACCACGCACAGACCAGTGGTGGTCGGTCACTTCAAGATCGCGCAAATAGACATATGCGGAACGACCAGGGTTGAAAAAGAGCTCTTTATTAACCGCATAGACGTTATGGGGGTTCGGCAGATAAACCATATAGTTACGCTCATAAATATAGCGAATAAAATCTGCCACCATATCTTCATAGCCATCCGACTCCACATTGGTGCGCATCAACCGATCGGTCCAGTCCAGCAACGCCTTACTGGGGGTAATGGTGGACCAGGGGTTGTTGGGTCTATAGACAAAAAAAGCAGCCCAAGGGTGTTTGTACCAATCGTAATTGCCCCACAACAAAAGGTCCCATGGTTGCTGGTTCTTACCCTTCCATGTAGAGAGCAGTTGATTAAACACATGTTTTTCACTGCTCACCACCTCCCCAATCAGTTCAATATTGATCTGTTTTAGAAAATATTGAATATCTCGGATTAAAAAGAGAAAACTCTCCTGGGCAAGCAACGTAAGCTGCAGTGGCTGTGAAGGGTCCATACCCTGTTCTCTTTGGTAGGACTGCACCAAACGACGAAGGTTCTCTGTGGAGTCATCATGGGTTGCAGTATGCTGTTCAAAATAACTCTTCAAAGAATGTATGGCACCCGCCACACGGTAGAAGTTGGGCGACACCATGGTTGGAGAGAGAACCCCCTCACCCAGCATAGAGAGATTTAGCAAATATTCCTGATCAATAGCATGGTTGATCGCATACCGAATGCGCCTATCCTGCATGGCAGGGTGCCCATTGAGCATATTGAAATGCATAGCATAATTATTTAAGGATGGAGAGACCGCCAACTTGGCATGGGGAGAGAGTACCGTCTCGACCTGATCTGCAAAGGGTACTGGGGTCAGATCAATTTGTCCCTCTGTGAAGGAGACTTTTTTTCGTGCCCCTTGGATGGTTAATCCATTGTAGATGGTAATGGTCTCAACTTTGGGTTTTTGCTCTCCCCAGTAATTGGGGTTGACCTTCAGCACCACTTCCGGTGTGCTGCGGTCCCCTTCTACATAGCCCTTATGCAAAATATAGGGCCCTAAGCCATAAGGACCAGGTTCGGCGAGGTTGGGACAGGTTGGCTTGCCGTTCCAACCAAATTTGTGCAGATAAGGCTCTGTGTAGAACTGCAGCCATACGGCATCATGCAAAAACACCCCATAAGGTTCTGTTAAGTGAAAACGTACCGTATAGTCATCAACTTTTTCAATTTGGCCAAGAATGTCGGCCAACTTGGTGAAGGTAAAAGGCTTACGCTTGAAATAGGCCATATTCAAGAGAACAGAGTCTGCATTAAAAGGGGAACCGTCCTGAAAATGGACCCCTTTTCTTAGGGTAAACTCCCATATTGTATCATCTATACTTGTATGGCTGGTAGCTAGGTCATACTGCCACCCCCGATCATTATTAGCAGGGCGAACAAGTGCGCCATTAATGGCATGAGATATGGCGAGGTAGGGTAGGTTTGGGAGAAACAGTTTAACGTGGGAACCTGGACGAAAAGCGCCTGAGACCTCATTCGCCGCAGGATCTTTGACCAGATTAATATCTATCGGCTCGGCCCACACAACAGGGGAAAAAGTAAGCAGATAACAAACCGCCAACACCCCCCATAAACGGGGCAGTTGCCCCGCGCAAACAGCGCTTAAAATGAGTTTCCACAGCTTATGCATATCTACCTTTTATAACCAATTAAATAATACTTAAACTGAGTAAATAGATACCTTCATTGATCTTATTGAATTTTCCATTTTATCACCAGATTTTTCCGAGAAACCACCCCGCCCACACCCCACCTAAACCAGCCATAGACACACGCACTTTTCTACCGACCACAACAGGATCTCTACAAACCCACCTTACACCGTATCACCCCAAAGCATGGACCATGCAAGAGTCTGGCTTCATCCCCTTGTATTAACCCATAGAGCCTAAGACGCTACCCTTTAGCAGATACCGATCCACAACTGTCCAGCGACTCACGACCGTTACCAGCTGGAGAACCCAGACCGGGCGTCAACCTCCATAACAAATCCCCATCCTATGGCCCTTTTCCAAAGCAGGCCCCGCCCAATGTAAAACAGCCATTACCCAGCACGCACACCGGTTAACACGACATTTAGCATCAATGTGCCTAGACCCATCCGGTACCCTATGCCTTGGCACTCCCCCAAAAAACCAGGCATGGGTAAAGCCGTTAGATGACCATCCACTGGCCACCATGCTACCTATCCTTTTTGGGGATACCTATCCACACCAAGATGTGCTTACTCATCTCTTGATCCTACCCACTTTTGTTCCCAGCTCTGTATACAACCCCCTGGGTAGTAAGCCCTGTATAGAGCCCCCCTCAAAGCCCACTATCCTTTGACACAAACCACCTGTTTAAGGGTATGTACCACATCCACCAGATCGGTTTGTGCCGCCATAACCGCATCAATATCTTTATACGCCATGGGGGTTTCATCAATCACCCCTGCATCCTTGCGGCACTCAACCCCTTGTGTGGCCTTAACATGCTCTTTAATCGTGAATTGCCGTTTGGCGGCGTTGCGTGACATCACCCGACCGGCGCCATGGGAGCATGAACAAAAAGAGTCTTTGTTACCTTTACCGCGCACAATATAAGAGCGGGTGCCCATGGAACCGGGGATAATACCCAGCTCATCCTTTTTGGCACTCACAGCGCCTTTACGGGTAAGCCAAACGGAATCCCCAAAATGGTTCTCCCGCGAAACATAGTTGTGGTGACAGTTGACAGCAAGATGGCCCAACTCAAAACCAGTAAGCTCACTGGCCATAGCATCCAATACCCGGTTCATCATGACCTCACGGTTCGCATAGGCAAAAGCTTGAGCCCAGGTGAGTGCCTGGAAATAGTCGTTAAACAGTGTCGACCCTTCGGGCAAATAAGCCAGGTCCTCATCCGGCAGGTTAATAAACCACCGTTCCATCTCTTTTTTGGCTAAATGAATAAAGTACGTACCAATACGGTTACCAATGCCTCGAGAGCCCGAATGCAACATCACCCATACCCGATCCAACTCATCCAGACAGACTTCAATAAAATGGTTCCCCGTCCCCAAGGTTCCCAGGTGGTGTACACTGTTGGCTTTAGCAAGTGCCGTGTGTTTCTCTACAATCTGCTCATAACCCATCTGCAAGGTAGAGTGACGGCCATAATCACCCTGCCACGTTTGTATAACATCAGCCGGAAGCTCCCCCCATGCCCCCCGGTCAGCACGACGGTCCCCTCGGCCTGTCCGTCCATGGGGTACCGCTTTTTCAATGGCACTGCGCACACCGCGCAGATTTTCCGGTAAGTGTTGAGCGCTCAATGAAGTCTGTACGGCCATCATACCGCAACCAATATCCACCCCTACGGCGGCAGGAATAATCGCCTGCTTACAGGGAATAACCGACCCCACGGTCGCCCCCATACCCCAATGCACATCCGGCATAGCCGCCACATGGTGATGAATAAAAGGTAGCGAGGCCACATTACGGAGCTGTTGTTCAGCCGATGGATCAAGCTGAACCCCCTTAGTCCAAGCTTTTATCGCCACCCCACCCGTCTTAATAACATTAAACTTTTCCACATTTTTTTCCTTTTATGGGATGGCAAAAAAAAGAGAGACCTGCGCCCCTGGGATGGTGGTGCTACAGCGTCCCATTGCCCCACATCCTATCCACGATTGCTCATGCAACAGGCTAAAGATCAAATCCATAGCTATGCATTAAGACCCTCAATTCCACCATGCTTTATTGGCTACGCCCGATCAACACCCTACCGAGCAGCCCATACCCTTTGTTTTACGCCCTATACGGGCCATGCCATAAAAAAACATTAAAAGGGCGTCCATGATCTCCCCGCTTTATCCATTGGCCTACGGGATGATTACACACCTTACCATATCGCTGCTCAATACATTTTAAATCAACATAAACACAAACACTTATAGAACATACAGACAAGCACATCCGCTCTTAAGCAATCAACCAATGACCGACTTGAATCCAGCCCAGCTCGTATACCCCACCTAAACATGACTTGATCACCCCAAACTTAGACCAAACGGTTTAAACCCCTACCTCATCAGGGTTTAAACCTGTGGGAAATCAATGTGAAAGCGTATTGATGATCAGCCATAGCGCTCAATCATCTTGACTCTAATCAGCTTGCCTTATATAATTTCAGAAATTTCTGAAATCTACGATCAAGTCAGGTGAGATATGGAACTCAGCCCAACCATGGAACGATACATTCTCCACTGGGGAGAGATGGGAACCCGCTGGGGCGTAAGCCGCTCCGTGGCACAGGTTCACGCCCTGTTGTTTCTCGCACCTAAGCCAATTACAGCTGAAGAGATCACCGAGAGTCTCTCCATCGCCCGCTCCAATGTGAGCACCAGCCTAAAAGAGCTGGAAGGCTGGGGATTGGTTAATCGGATTAGCGTTATTGGGGATCGCCGGGACCATTTTACCGCCATAACCGACCCTTGGGACGCCTTTATGCTCATCGTTAAGGGGCGCAAACAGCGAGAGTTTGACCCAACACTGACCACTTTGCGCCAATGCCTGCTGGATGCAGATGATGACGACAAGCTACCAGCGGTCTCTAAAAAACGTATCCGTGATGTTTTGGCTTTTCTTGAATTGCTCACCAGATGGTATGACGAGATGCAAAGGCTCCCTCGGCCTCTGTTGTTAAAGATCATGACGATGGGCGGAACAATATCAAAACTCTTAAGCAGGGGGAGTTAATGCCCTCTTTTTTTGACCTCTTTTTTCACAAATTTCAGAAATAAGAAACATCACATATCCAACAAGCATGATGAAAGGCACCTTTCATAGCAGACATCCACCCGAAGATGCGGTAACGACGCCAACACTGTTTACCTGATGCCAGTTGGTTAGGTCTACAAACACAGAGACTTCTACCCTCTTTTTAAGGGAGGTCATCACCACAGAGAGAATATTCCACATTCTTGGGCGCTGGAAATAGGTGTGTTTTTTTAACAGGTAATTTCACAAATTTCAGAAATAGAGGAAATACCATGAACGATGCTGAAGTCATCGAATCCATAACCCTGACCAACACAGAACAACAATCCGCTAAAAGAGTTCTGATTATTGGCGCATCAGGTTTTATCGGCCGTCATATCGTAGGTGCGATAATCCGAGCTGGACACCACGTTTGGGCCGCATCACGCTCCGCTCAGCAGCTTTCAACAGCCACACCGATGGCCATAGACCTTACACAGCATGGTTTAAGCGATCTAATTAAGATGCTTAACGGTATAGATGTGGTCATTAATTGTGCTGGCTTAATACAAAGCCAGGGGCAAAACACCTTGGCCAAAGTGCATGATGAGGGTGCCGCACGTCTGATACAGGCCTGTTCCAGTGCTAACGTGACACGCTTGATCCATCTATCCGCCATTGGCGTCTCCGAACAAGGCACCACAGCCTACCAAAGAACCAAAGCCGCTGCCGAGCAGAGCTTGCGCCGTGTGAATAAGCAACACCTGGATTGGTGCATCTTACGGCCCTCACTTGTTATCGGTCGTGGTGGCACCAGCAGCCAAATGTTAACGGCACTGGCCGCCCTCCCCTTTCCTCCACGCATGGGCAAAGGGCTCTATCAAACACAACCTCTACATATTGATGATCTAAGCGCGCTGGTTGTCCACCTGATCGAACAGTTGCCCCCCCTACCGGACAGCATCGAGCTCGTGGGTCCAGAGCCCCTCTCAACCGATCAGTTGATCAATACACTGCGGACTTGGCTCGGCTTACCCCCACGCCCCTTTATGCCGATTCCAGATTGGGTGCTCAACGTTTCTGCGGTGCTCAGTGAGCGCATGATAAACGCCCCACTTAATCGAGACGTTTTAACCATGCTCCGTCAGGAGATCAAAGGGGATGCCACAGCCTTTACCCAAGCGCTTGGTCGCCCGCCTACCGCATTGGCCCAAGCCTTAGCCAAGCAACCCGCCAGTTCTAGTGATAAACAGGGGGCGCACCTCTACTTACTTCGCACTCCGCTACGTTGGAGTTTAGGCCTTCTCTGGCTGATAGCAGGCCTGCTCTCTTTTGGGCTTTATCCCGTTGAAAAAAGCCTAGAGATGCTCAGCCATCTTCACATAACAGGGGGCTCAGCACTGGCCCTACTCTACAGTGCCGCCTTTTGGGACATGCTGCTGGGTGTACTTTTGCTGGTTCGCTTTCGACCGGTACTGGTCGGTGGTATACAGCTGTTAACCCTATTTACCTTTTCGGTGCTTGCCATCGGTTTACCTGCAGAATATTGGCTACACCCCTTTACACCACTGGTAAAAAACCTCCCCATAGCCGCAGCAACCCTGGTTATGATGGCACTAGAAAAGGGGCGCTGACATGCTCGACCCGCTCTTTTTAAAATGGATACACATTCTCAGCATGGTTCTACTTTTCGGAACGGGTCTGGGTACCGCTTTTCACGGTCTGGCCTGTAACCTTAGCCAAAACAGACAGGCCATGGCGGTGGGCAACCGCAATGTCGTTATGGCGGACTGGCTCTTCACAACACCTGCAGTCCTTGTGCAACCTGTGACTGGCGTGTTACTGGCCCAAGAACTGGGATGGGATCTGACCGAAGGGTGGATTTTTTGGTCATTGGTACTGTATGGCCTTGCAGGGGCATGCTGGTTGCCAGTGGTGTGGTTACAACTGCGTATGCGCCGTTTAAGCAACACAGCCCTAAAAACCGGGGCTGAACTACCCCAGATCTATCACCGCTACTTCCGCTTATGGTTTGCCCTTGGCTGGCCAGCCTTTGCCGCTATGATCAGCATTGTCTGGTTAATGGTCTTTAAACCAAGCCTGTGAGGAGGTCAGCCGCGACAAGCCTTCCTTACTTTGTGTAAAGACGATCCGTAAGGTTTGTTCAAAGGGGCCTTTGTGCATGACACAGCCAAACTGATTCCACCCAACCAAGATCCCGTAAACACCGCTCAATAACGGCGGGATCTTCCTACTACTTCTGCTGTGGCGGGTGAGATACACGATCTGAGTGAGACATCACACAAACCATGCCCCACTTTTACGCGCTGGAGAAGCGCCTTACTCTTTTGGGGCGAGAATTTTTTCCGTAAAGGCTTGGCGGAACAGAGGGTGACCATTGTTCCATTTTTCATAAAGCTCTAAAAAATGGTTAAGCATTTCTGGCGTCTGTTGGGCATTAAGTTTGGCAACCACATCACGCCCCTGCCGATCGCCAAAACAGCCCACATGGATCTCTTTATAGGCCTGATGCTCTTTTAGCCCATAGGCCACAAAATTATTGGAGATACCCCGATCCAACATTTGCGCCTGAATGGTCGTCGGGTAGCCTAAGGAAAAATCAGCCCGGCCACGTTCAATCAAACGTAGATCGACCTCATTGGCCGAATGGGGCATCTGCTTAACTTGGTCACTACTTAGATAGGGCTTTAGATAGGGGTGCAAAACAGGATAGCGATGCTGGTTCTTAAACTGTTTGGGGGTCATAAGAACCAACTTCTCTTTGGCCAATAAATCAACCAGGGAGAGGATGGTACTGGGCGGGCCAAACTGTTTTTCATAACGCTTTTGAAAGATCGCCACATGGGGTGGTGTCAGGAAATAGGGTTTGGTGTAGGCGAATTGATCCGGATAAAAATGGCCCCAAATATGAGGTGTACAGCGGCCAGGGCGCAGGGCCTCGCGGTGAAAACGGCGGATGCTGGTCCATACCACGCGGTGCTCATACTCAGGCAGTTGCTGCTTAAAACGGGTCAAAAATTGATCCGCAAACCCCTGCCCTGCTTTAGGGCCGCTACGTATAAACTCTGGGGAGAGTTCCCAAACCAACCAGGTAATCGTCCCTTTACTCGTACTTTGGGCAACACTGGGTAGCGCCCCCATGAGCAAGCCTATTAGACAAGAAATGATTACACTGCGCATGACTACTCCCCTCACGCCCTGCAACAAACGCTCTCGATTAAGTCAGCGCGTTTTTTATCCTTTAACCCAGCGGATGCTTAGCTCACGGCCTAAAAAAGGATCGCTCATTTACCTCACATTAAAGAGAGGCTTATGGACACAACATCCCTGTTGCCTTAAGGTAACATAATGCGGCGCTCTCCCCTAGCTGAGATATACTCTCAAATCGACCGGTGACGTGCCGCAACAAGATAGAAAAACAGGTTTTTACTCCAAAGCAGCGGATAACAGCCCAGTCATTCTATCCATAACGGCCTACTCACCAGGTCATGCATTGTGTAAACACACGCCAAAAGAGGCACCTGTGGCGGAACCACATCCAGAGAGATCCACTTTTAAAAGTGCGCTGCAAAGCGGTGGCATTGGTCACCGTTTGGCCGTTCTTATTTTACTGTTCAGCTCCCTGGTTACGCTTATTCTAACCAGTTTTCAGCTCTATCTTGATTTCCGTCATGATGTAGACACCATCCATACTCGCCTGAATGAAGTTCAGCAAAGCCATGTTAAAAGCATGGCCGCCAGTCTCTGGAATCTCGATACCGCTCTACTCAAGCTACAGATGGAGGGGTTGGCTCAACTGCCTGATATTGTGGGGGTAGAGCTACGTGATACACATGATAATCATACCGACCCACTCCATCTAACCATTGGTGATACCCAGATCAGCAACCGTACCATCACCCGTGACTATCACCTGATATCCAAAGAGGTGGATGAAAGTACCCCTCTTAAAATTGGCCAACTACGGCTGTATGCATCTTTGGAAGCCGTCTATGCCCGTCTTCAGGATAAAGCGCTGGTGATTTTAGCCAGCCAAGGCATCAAGACCTTTTTGGTTTCTCTCTTTATTCTTTTAATTATTCATCGCCTTGTAACCCGCCACCTTATTGCCATTAGCCACTATGCCAGTGACCTGGATCTGACCACCCTGCAGCCACCACTGGAGCTGCAGCGTCGCAAGCGACCCAGGGATGAGTTTGAGCTGGTTACCGACTCGATTAACCAGATGCGTGATGGCTTACAACATGCCTATGGCGCCTTACAGCAGCATTCCATACTGCTCCAACAGCGGGTAGAGGAACGCAACCGCGCCCAACAGGCTCAAGAGGTTCTCTCCCGGTTACTCTCAACCGCTCTTAAACCGTGGGATTTAAACACCCAGCTAGAAAAAGCTCTGGATATTATTCTGGAGGTCCACTGGCTGAACCTTAAACCCTATGGCAGCCTGTTTTTAATGTCAGAAGACGGCAATAAGCTGGTACTCACCACGAACCATCGCACCCCACCAGCTTTGGTTGAGCAATGTTCCCAGGTTGATCTGGGGAGCTGCTTGTGTGGTCAGGCTGCGCTACAACGCACCCCCATTTTTGCCACCCATGTTGATGATCGCCACCATACCCATTATGAAGGTATGGCCGATCATGGACACTGTTGTGTGCCCATTCTTCACCAAGGTGAAATCTTGGGGGTTTTAAATCTGTATTTAGAGGCTGAACATCAACTGACCCAAGAAGATCGCACCCTGGTTTTAGCCATGGCTGACGCCCTTGCCAGTTTGATCCATGCCAAACAGAGTGAGATGGCCCTACTGGACTCTAAAGAGGCTGCTGAAGCCGGCAACCGAACCAAAGATCGTTTTTTAGCGATTATGAGTCATGAACTCCGCACCCCGATGAATGCCATTCTTGGTTTTGGAGAGATACTCGAAAACACCACGCTCTCTCCGACCCAAGAAGATCTGCTCGCCAAGCAACGTCGGGCTTCAGAAGATCTGTTAGACCTGATTACCGATATTCTGGAGATGAGCCAGTTTGATGCCCACCTACCCGATCCCATTGCATCCTTTTTTCCATTAGACACCTTCTGCAACACCTTACAAGAAGAGTGGGCACCACGTGCAAAGCATAAAGGGCTGACCCTAACACTGCATCAAACAGCCCCCACCACCCCACTTTACGGCTGCCAGCCACTGCTCAAAAAAGTGTTGATGATTCTTTTAGGCAACGCCATTAAGTTCACCGACCAAGGTGACGTCACACTGCGTACAGCGCTAGAGGGAGAAACCCTTGTGCTGGAGGTTCAGGACACCGGTGTTGGTATTCCAGAAGATATCATGGATCAAATCTTCCAACCGTTCACCCAAGGGGACGATTCGTTCACACGCCGCTATGGTGGCGCAGGTATTGGGTTAGCCGTTGCCCATCGTTATACCTCCGCGATGAAGGGCACCATTAGAGCCATTCAACCTCCACAAGGTGGCACTCTTTTTCAGGTACATATTCCAACTAAGCTGGAGAATGTATCTCAACACAGCGGCACCCCTTCTGACGTGGAACCCCAACCGCCTTTGACCGATCAAGGTATTCGTATTCTCTATGCAGAAGATGATGAGATGAACGCCACTTTGGTTAGCACACTGCTGGGTAAAACCCCACATGACCTGACCGTTGTGGATAATGGCGCTTTGGCACTGGAGCGCATTCAAAGCGAGCGCTTTGATCTGGTACTCATGGATATTCAAATGCCTGTGATGGACGGCTATCAAGCCACCCGAGCCATTCGGGCCTGGGAACACCAGGAAAAACGCCCCCGTATGCCCATTTATGCATTGACCGCACATGCTCTACAACAGGATATAGAACAATCCAGACAAGCGGGTTGTGACAAGCATTTAACCAAACCCATTGCCCGCACATCTTTTCTTGCCATGATTGAGAGCATCCCGCTCTATCCGCAACAAACGTGAGACTAATGCACGCCATATCCACCCTTTTAGCCATCGACGTATCGCCACCCTTCAGCGGCTTCACCAAGCGGACGCAGCTCCCACCCCTGTAAAATACCAACCGATCTTTAAGCACAAAGACCGAATATTTTTCATACATGATGTAGGAGTATGGGCAAGCTCAGCTTAGCCTAAAAAACTTAACAACCAGCACGAGCTATGTTCCCTGCCTCAAACAGAGACCCAACATCGAGGCCTGATCACCCTGCCCTAAAAAACCACCGCTCTGGCCCCCTGAAAAAGAAAAGAAAGCGGATTCCTACCGCTGGCCATAAAGTGTATGCTTTACAGCAACGCCAGATGGAAAAAACGCGACACACGGATAAACAAACCAGCGGCCATCTACAAAAAGCAGAAAGACCCGCTCTATTGCTCAACGTATGCTCTTTAAACCTTCACCAATGGGTTATCGTGGGGCGAGGAATAGATGCGTGTGGTCAAAGAGCATATCGAACAGGGGCCTGAGCCATGGTATTTGGCCCCAAACAGCAACAGACTGGCCATGAACAGTAGGTGTGACGGATGGATAACAAGACCACAGAGCCCCTGACATATAAAATCTCAAGTTCAGAAATTAAAAAACGTAATATCAATATGATGCTGGGCATGGCACTGGCTTTTATTCTCTGCTTTCTTGCATGGCAAGCCCACCTGACCAATAGTGATAAGTATAATGCGACCTTACTCATCTCCATCATCGCTTTTACGTTGCTGTTTGGGCTTTTCAATCTCTACGGGCATATACGCTATATGCTCCGCATTGAAAAACACCACTTGAGTTTAGAAAAAGAGGCCATTCATTTTGTTCAAGGAGATGAAAAAAGCACCCTGAATTTTAGTGATGTTATGATGACTGAACGCCAAAGCCGTATCCGTGAAGGATCTTCCTTGGTCATACGGCTCCATAACAAGCGGATTATCCGCCTTGTGGGTTATGAGAACATGTCGCAGCTCATTGAGGGGGTTGATCAACGTGTTGCAGCTGTACAAGAAGATAAGGAAACACAACCAAGTTAACCGATAAACGACTAAATATGATCCAAAAAGTACAGATCCTACCCTGAGCAGGATGAATGAGATTTAGGCACATTTAGAAGATGTGTCCAGCTCATTTTATTTCATCACCGCTCAAAACAGATCCAATAAGGAGGTGAAGCCATGCTCCCCCACTTCTTTTATGGCTGTGATCCTGTGTAAAAAAACATCCCCCCCACTCTGAACACAACCCCCCTCTCCTAACAGCCAAGCCATACTTACCTCTTATGACTGGATCTACCTATGAGGTAATCCGAGATTCTTATCAATGTTTTAAAGGGTTTTCTCATATATGTTCAAATGGTTACATGTTGTTTTATGTCATATTTCACGCATATTTATGCTATCAATAAATGGTACCCATTACATTTTGTGATCATTCGGCCGCACCCCATGATCAGGTGTGGATATTTGCCACCCGAAAGCTTGCAAGCCAGCACTCAATGCTGACGTAGAAAAAGGCTGAGGAAACCGGGCCACCAAATAGCCGGCAGGATTGATCAGATAGATATCTGGTGTATGTTCAACAGGGTACTCAGCACCACTGCGCCATTGGGGGTAACGAAACTCAGCCCCTAAAAGGGCACTTAAACGCCTTAACTGAGGGAGCTCCCCCCGTAAAGGCCTAATCGTGGGGGCTCCGACCGGCAGAGGATAACGCAGCATATAGTCTTGAAGTCGGGACAAGCTATCACGCTGAGGATCAATCGAAACAAACCAGCTTTGAATGGGAGCATGGGTTGCATGTTTAAGCTGCTGCTCTTCAAACAGGGTCCACACGGTATGAAGAGCCATGGGGCAGCTCTCCATACAATGGGTAAACCCCAAGGTCAGGAGTGTCCATTTGCCGTGTAACACGTCTGACCCCACCAAACCACCCTCCCCCTGCAAGGTAAAGGGGGAAATCAACCGAGCTGGCTCCACCGGGTACCACGGCGGCTGAACTACCGGCTCTACAGGTTTGCGCTGTTCCAGATCTTGATCCAGAAAAACCACCAAACCAACGCTACACAGCAGCAGCAGCAGAATAGATACAATCAGGCGTTTGAGTATAACGGGTCTTTGGTGGTGTTTAAGCTGCGTCATTGCACTGTCCTGCCACATCGGTGAGAAAATCTGTAGATTTACAGAGGGGGAAGATACTAATGGCCAACACAGCACCAAGCCAAACATCCTGGCTGAGCACGTTAACCCTGTGGGAAGATACCAGCGAGGTCGCACCTGCCCTAGAGCGGGTCCGTAAAAATGCCAGCAAAGCTTTTATTGTGGTGCTCTGGGCCTATATCCCCATTTTTGTGCTCATCGGTTATGGGGCAGAAAACCATGCCAACTATGTTAACACCGTCGACCGTTTTTGTGGTTTGATCTCAGTCGAGGGGATCAGTCGCCCCATCTTTGGACTAATCGCAGGTTTAATTGGTGCCATACCAGCGACCATCTATTGGTATCTACGCCCCAAGGGACAGCTTACGCGCCATGTAATCGCTCTGTCTATGGTCTTCCAGTGGGTGGTTATGGTCCACCAAACCACCGGATCGCCAGATGGGTTTATTCTCGAAGGGCATATGGTCTACTTTGTGACCATTGTTATGTTGACCATCTACTTCTGCTGGCGCTCGCTACTCATCGCGACCGTTGTGCCAGCGGTTCATCACACACTGCTCACCTTTTTTGATCCTTTGGCCATTTGGCCAACGACAGATTATATCTGGTTACATCTGCTCAACCATGTGCTGTTGGTCGTACTCAACTCTGGTGCAGCCTTGTGGCTCTCCTGGTACTTCTTTTATCAGTTCCGCAACAACCACCAGGCGGTCACCTGTGCGACGGAGGCTCATCAAGAAGCCACCCGCATGGATAATCAAGTCACCTTGCAATCAGAGAGCTTAGCCGCAATTGGTAACGAACTGGTCCGCTTGAAAAAGCCCCTGGATCAAGACTCCAGCCAAGCCCACAGTTTGGCCAGTCAAGTTGCCCAAGAGAGTAGTGATGTGTTGGATCAGGCTCAGGATCTTCGCGACAGCATTAAGGCCGCCAACGGCAGTATGAATGCCATTCGTGAGGAGATCGAAGCCCTCTCCGGGCAGGTTGGCCGTATTGCGGAAACCACAGAACACAGCCGTCAGGATACCAACACCATGGCCAGTGCGGCCGAGGAGATGACCAGCAATATCAGTGAAGTAAATAATAATTTGGAAGAGGTCACCAGCTCTGTCGGTACTGTAGCAGCCGCCATGGAGGAGATGAGTGCCTCCCTCGGTGAGGTCCGTGCCCGCTGCCGACTGGCTGATGAGCTTAGTGGTGAAGCGAACGGTCAAGCCCAACAGACCGCGACCGTCATGAACCGCTTAATCCAATCCACCACGGAAATTTCAAAGGTGGTGGACGCCATTAAGAGCATCGCCTCGCAAACCAACATGCTGGCTTTGAATGCTTCCATCGAAGCAGCAGGGGCTGGTGAAGCGGGTAAGGATTTTGCCGTGGTTGCCAATGAGGTTAAAGATCTGGCCAGCCAAACAGGGGAAGCCACCAAACTGATTGATAATCTCACCACCTCCATTCAAGAAGAGAGTCGACAGGCTGAAACCGTGACCCAGTCTGTCGCGGATATGATGCATAAGGTCTATGAAGCAAACAAAGAGATCACCCAAACGGTGGATGAGCAGGAACATACCGTTGTTGAGATCAGTAAAACCATGGGTCAGGTCTCCATTGCAGCGGAATCCGTCAGCCTAAACGCCAATGAACTGGCCATCGCCGCCCGTGAGGTCTCCACCTCTGTTCAGACCACGGTACAGGGTATTGAGGGCATTGCCGATGCCGCCACCCAAGCCGCGGGTGTCGCCAGTGCCATTACGGAACAGGCCCAGCAAGCCAGCCAGTCCACCCAAGTAGCCAACCGGGCATCCAAAGAGATCTCAACCGTGCTGGCCAATACGCAAAAGAACATGCAACAGACCATGCGCCGGGTGCACCACCTGGACGGCTCTATTCAGTATGTAGGGGTTTTAACTGAGGAGATCCACGGCGCCACCACAGGGTTGCAGGCCACCCGCAAATCCACAGAGGATCAACGCCAACTGTTTGATGTACGTCAGCTTAAAGAGGAACATCTACGCTGCTTGAACCTCATGGAAAATGCCAGCCGGGGCCGGGAGGTCGAGATGGGGGATGATGTGGCCTGCGGCTTTGATGATTGGTGGCACACCCAAGGTCAAGAGCACTATGGCAGCCACCCGACTTTCCAAACAATGATACAAGCTCACCAGAAGTTACACACCTTAACCGGTCAAGTGCGCGAAGCGTGCTTAAGTGGTGATGAGCGTCAAGCTAAACAGGGCATAGAGAATCTAAACCAGAGTCGCAAACAGCTGTTTAAACAACTGGACAGCCTGTTTTTAGAGGTCTCCAGCTAGTCGGACTACTCAACCAAGGCAGATGCAGACTGAACACCCAGCTTGAACGGAGAGCCACTGGGTTGATATCCAGCCAAACCTGGCAGACTGGCCTAAGCGCCCCCAATAAAGCGCAGAGGCTCACGGTCAAAAGGTGCAAGCGGGTGCAAAAGAGTAACTCAAGTCGCCTCAAACAGAGGCCGTTCATCAGGGAAAGATCTGGCTGAATGTTGTTGTTTTTTTTCAGACACACATCGTTTTAAGCAGGATCCACCTGTATGACAGCCTATGCCCCGACACAAAACCAACCGACCTCAACAGAGCAACCAGCTTTGTTGAGGTCGGTTGACGGGCCAACCTCTGTAGGCTGGGGCTATGAGCAGTAAGGGTTTACACCCTTTAGATCTGGTGCTTTCAGGGACCAATCAGACCATGACAACAGACCAGCCAGGAACAGAGATGCCATAGACAACCTTTTGGATAGGGAAAGAGAGCTGCTTTCCGTCATTTCATCCAACACCCACCCCCTTAATTCGACCCCACATAATCTAATCAACCCCCTTCAAGTGCCCTCCCCCTAACCAGAGCAAGCCAATTTCCTCAGCTGGATGACACACCACAGCCATCCACCACGCTCAAGACGGGATCCCCTTCCCTGAAGTTATAATCGCTATATCTCTTGACTCTACGGGGAAGATAAAAGCCCATAACTTGCCAAAACACAAAGCGCCTGGCAAAAGGCTCCCATGAACGGCAACCCTCTCATAACATCACCGTTAGCCATGCCGTTCATACTCATGAGCCAAACGTGTTCATTCTGCCATGTTTAGGCCGGGACCTCGTCCGCATCAGCAAAGTTGGATGGATCAATACTTACACGCTGAACATCTAGACATAACATGCTATTTGGGCAATACGTACACCACCAAGGCGACTCAGAT
The DNA here is from genome assembly GCF_036689865.1 of Magnetococcus sp. PR-3. Lineage (NCBI taxonomy): Bacteria > Pseudomonadati > Pseudomonadota > Magnetococcia > Magnetococcales > Magnetococcaceae > Magnetococcus > Magnetococcus organivorans. The sequence goes on along the minus strand of NZ_JBAHUQ010000011.1, from coordinate 66,464 downwards.
AAACGAATACCGCACAAACCCCACAGGGGGGGCCATTCCCTCTTTTGCTGTGCTATGATAAGCGAAAAATTGCGTGTGATGAGGGCAACACTTTGAGTGACAATACACCAAATACCATCTCCATCTCTGTTGATGGACAGGCCTTACAAGTACCCCAGGGTAGCCGCCTACTAAAAGCGGCCCAGCGGTTGGGAAAAGCCATCCCGACCCTCTGCCACTCGGAAAGGCTCAAGCCTGCTGGTCATTGCCGCATCTGTTTGGTGGAACAGCAGGGACGTGGACTGGTACCCGCGTGCGCAACCGAGGTGGAAGAGGATGGGGTTTATACCACACAATCCGCCCCCCTTACCGAGATACGCCAACAAAATATGGCGATGATTTTGCGGGATCACCCCCTGCACTGCGGTGACTGCGTGGCAGACGGTCAATGCCGTTTGCAGGTTGTCGCCATGGATCTGGGTTTTAAACCACAGTCCACCCCACGCCCTGCTTCTACTGCACGGGATGACCGCCACCCCATTATCCATATCGATCATAGTCTCTGTATTCAATGTACCCTCTGCGTGCGGGCCTGTGATGAGATTCAAGGTCAGAATGTGTTGGGCTTTGCAGGGCGTGGGGATCGGATGGTACTTACAGCCGGGCTGGACCAGGGGCTTGAACCTTCAGGCTGTGTCTCTTGTGGACAGTGCTTGTTTGAATGCCCAACAGGTGCGTTGCAGATGGCCAACCACAAGGCCACGGGCAAACCGGACCGTCGTGTCTCCACCGTCTGTGGGTACTGTGCTGTGGGCTGTAAGCTAAATGTTGCCGTCAAAGGCAACCAGGTCGTGGCCGTCACACCTGACCCCAGCGGTACAGCCAACCGTGGTCATGCCTGTGTAAAGGGTCGGTTTGGATATGGCTTCCTACAGGCTGATGACCGCATCACCACCCCCCTTATTCGCCAAACTGACGGTAACTTTAAACCCGCCAGTTGGGATGAGGCGCTGGATCGGGTTGCCAAGAGTTTTTCGTCCATTCTTAAAACCCATGGGTCCAACAGTCTAGGCGTGGTGAGCTCTGCCCGCTGTACCAATGAGGAAAACTACCTGCTACAAAAATTCTCTCGTGTGGTCTTTGGTACCAATAATGTGGACAACTGTGCCCGTGTCTGCCACTCCCCATCAGCCTTTGCCCTGGGGGAGGCGCTGGGTACCGGGGCCTCTACCAATAGTTTTCAGGATATAGAAAAGTCCGACCTTTTAATGCTGGTAGGGGCCAACCCCACCGAGGCCCACCCGGTACTGGGCGCACGCATCAAACAGGCGGTCCGTCAGGGATGCAAGCTGATCGTTATTGATCCTCGTAACACTGAACTGGCCCGCATGGCGGATATCCACATCCCCTTACGTCCTGGTTCTAATGTTGCGGTCATCAATGCCTTACAGCACACCTTGATGGCCGAGCAATTACTGGATCAAACCTTCATCCAGACCCATACCGAGGGATTTGAATCCCTGCAGCAGATGATTGACCTCTACACACCAGAGTGGGTTGAGCAGCAGACCGGTACTTCAGCAGACCTCATGCGCCAAGCAGCTCGACTTTACGCCTCTGTGGAGAACGCCCAAATTTTATGGGGACTGGGCATTACCGAATCCTGCCAGGGCAGCATCTCAGCTTTTGGCCTTATCAACCTCGCTCTAATGACCGGTAATCTGGGCCGCGCTGGCACAGGATCCAGCCCTATTCGCGGGCAGAACAATGTACAGGGGGCCTGCGATATGGGGGCTCTACCCAATGTCTTTAGCGATTATCAGTCGGTATCCGATGCCAATGTTCGGGCACGCCATCAATCAATCTGGGGCACCCTGCCACCGAAAGATCCCGGACTAAAGATGCCCCAAATGCTTGCAGGTGCCCGAGCTGATCGCATGAAAGGGATGTATATTGTCGCTCAGGATCCCGCCCAATCAGACCCTGAGACGGAAAAAGTTCGGCAAGCTTTAGAGCACCTGGATTTTCTGGTGGTTCAGGAGCTGTTCATGACAGAGACCGCCAAGTTTGCCGACGTGGTCTTGCCAGGGGCAGGATTTTTGGAGAAGTCAGGAACCTTTGTTAACAGTGACCGGCGTATTCAACAGCTCTGCAAGGCGGTAGAACCCCCAGGTCAGGCATGGGAAGATGGCCGCATTACCCACGAAATAGCCCAACGTATGGGGGTGGATCTGGGTTTTGGTGAGGGGCAAAGCATTGCACCGAGCCGTGTGATGGATGAGATCGCGACCTTAAGCCCCAACTGGGGTGGTGTTAGCTACGACCGTTTGCAAGCTGAAGGGTTTGTACAGTGGCCCTGTACGGATGCTGCCCACCCAGGCACCGAAATTGTACACCAGGATGGTAACTTTGTGCGGGGACGAGGACGCTTTACCCCAACCCCCTGGCGCCCCCCGGTGGAAGCAACAGATACAGAGTACCCCTTTATGCTTACCACAGGGCGTATTCTGTACCACTACAATGCTGGGTCCATGACCCGTCGCACCCCCATTGGCCAGCTCCATGCAGCCAAACGGGAGACCTTACGCATTCATCCTGAAGATGCCCTTCGCTTGGGCATGACCAATGGCGAACAAGTTAAGATTATATCCAGTTATGGTGCACTACTTCTACCTTTGGAGTTCTCAAACCAGACCAACCCTGGCCTACTCTTTATGGCGTTTCATTTCCCTGAAACATTGACCAATTTATTGATCGGGGATCAGGCAGATGACCAGACCCTATGCCCAGAATATAAAGTGACCACGGTCCGGTTAGAGAAGGCCACCTAACACAACCCCAAAAAAAGACCTTTTCACTCTGCACTGTCAAAGCTTTTAACTTTTTATGAGTAATTATACCTGAGTATTTATCGCGCTTTGAGAAATCAGAAAAATGGAATTATGTTTGATCATAATTCTGTTGGAACCGTGCTAAACGATCACGCTTCTTGGTATGCCATTTGGACGCTTGCCGTATTTTCTCTGCTATAGCTGGGCAGGTGACGGGCATCATAGTCATGAAATCTCTTCCACGATCTGTGTGGATGAATAGAAAACTATGAAACTGCAGTGAATCAATCAGGTTGCTACACGACCGGATATTGCACCGGTGGAGTGCTATTTCGGAATATTGAAAACTGAGTTGATTTAAAACCAAACCATTAACTTAGCGTGAGGAAATAAGGTGTATACAAGCATTCAGTTTAATGATGAACAGCAGGTATGTTAAGTAAATCTTACTTATCTTTAAACAGTTACAGCACATTAAGGGGCGGATCTTATAATTATCCGTTAACTAGAACATGCAATCGAACAATCGAACCTATTCCCATTTTTTCTTCACTGTCATGTGTATGGTGCTGCTGTTTCAGACACCATTCCAAGCTCATGCAAATCCTCGATGCGATCAGGCCATGGAGGAGCTAGTATACACGAAGAACAGGATAACACAGGATCTAAAGACGGCCAAAAAAGGTGGCGGTCTAACTAATGAAAACAAGGCAATCATGCTAGAGAAGATAAATGCCATGATTGACTCCCAAAAAAAATGGTGTGGTAAAGAATACTTACAGCGGTTCTTTAGCGGCGTGCTCAAAGATTTAAAAGCCGCCCCTACGATCAGCAAGAAGGTAGGCAAGAAGGTAGGCAAGAAGGAACATTGTATGGTGGCTCGCAACAAGCTGCGTCTACGGATGAGTCAGGTTAATGGCGATCTATCAAGCGAACTTCGTAAGCATAGAAACCGCCTACCATCCAATGTGAAGAAAGCCTATTTGAACGCAGACAAGAACATTCTAGCCCCCCTATACTCGAGCGTTTCTAATAACTGTACATCCAGGGATGCCAGCGATGCAAAAAAGGAGATGGCCCGATTCAAAACCGATGTCGCTGCTAGGATTAACCAAGCAAGAAATAGGATTGACCCTACAAAAACATCCCACGCAAAATGCAATAAGGCCAGCAGGAATATAAAAGCCCTGACGAACAAGACAAAACAGGTTCTAAATTCGAACAAAAAAAGTGGCAATCTAACTGAAAAATACAAGGCAATCATGCTAAAGAATCTAAATGCCACGATTGACACCATAAAAAAAGAGTGTGATACAAAAAACCAAAAACTCTTAGTGAGGTACTATGCCCACGTGCTCAAAGCTTTAAAAGCCGCCCCCACGGTTAACCAAAAGGTGCGGGAGTTGCATAAGAAGCTCTGTAAGCAGGCTCAAGGCAGGCTAACCAATCGAATCAAACAGGCTAGGGGCGATCTATCAAGCGAACTTCGTAAGCATGGAAACCGCCTACCGCCCAACGTGAAGAAAGCCTATTTAAACGCAGACAAAAATATTCTGCTTCCCCTGTACAGTCCAGTTCTTAGAAGTTGTCCGCAGGAGATCGGAAATCGTATGCTAAATCTGGTAAAACAGTTCAAGATAGACGTTAGCAAAGTGAACACAACTAGCGGTTCCAAATAGCAACAGATCACGTGGCTATGGTGGGGGAGGTTAGATTCACAGAATCTAATAATGCCCCCACCATCCACCGTTATCTGAACCAACTTTAATGACACGTCCCATCGTCATTAAACATGCTTCACGCACAGGTACTTATAGATGAGCACATGGAAAAGATCTGAACTTTCCTAAAAAAATTGTTATGCCTCAAAGGCGAGAGCTCTAAATAGCCGACCTTACATTGCTAAACTGCCATGAACTTGAAACCCAGGCAGTACGCAGTGATGATAACCGGGGCAGGCACACCACTACCCATCGGGCCATGTTTCAGATGGAAAGTGGTGCTTGGCTTATGGATACACCAGGCATGCGGGAACTGCGCCTTGGGCAGAGCAGCCAAGGCTTACAAGAGACCTTCTCTGATATCGAAGCCCTAGCAGAACATTGCCGATACCGTGACTGTGCCCATGCAGGGATCACTGGATGTGCCGTTATCGATGCGGTTGAAGAGGGATCTCTAGATCAAAGACGGTACAAAAACTATCTCAAGCTACAAAGAGAGCAGGCTTATCTACAAGAGACCCAATGGCAACAACGCCATCGGCATCGGCAGTTTTCTAAAATGGTCAATGAGGTAAAAAAGGTCAAATTTGGCCGACGTTAAGCCCTAAGCATAATCCATAACGGCTGGATGCATAGGTTCCGGCATGCAACCATCTTATCAGGGTTGGCCCCTTTATGGAGCCAACCCTTTTTTTATCGACCCGGTGATTATGAGGCGGTTATAACAAGGGCATCGCCCTGCTCTGACCACGGTTCACCACACAGCCCCCCCATGATATGACCCGGTGTAAAGCCAGCCTTGGTCAGTTCATATTGGATCTGTTCGGGGGTGTAGTATTGCATCCAGTTTAATACTTCCCAGCTACGGCCACTCTGCTCAACAATCCAATAGTGATCCAGACTTATGTTCAGATCTGTATAGAGATGCTGACGCAGCATCCCTACATAGGGGCTGGCTGACCAAAAGCCCCCCATCATATTTTCTTCCACCTGCAACGCTTCTACCTTGGTTGTAAATAACGCCTCCGCCGGCAGCTCCAACAGCAGCTCACCACCAGGATTCAACATTCCCCTGATACGCTTTAGTAGTGTGGCCCGCTGCATGGGGGAGAGTGTGGCAAAATCATGGTAGATCAAGGTGATCAAATCAAAACCAGTGGGGAGTGTATCCTGTAGATAGTCCGCGCTTATATAGTGGATAGAGAGGCCAGCCTTCTTAGCCTCGACTTTGGCATGCGCCAGAGCCACTGACGAAAAATCAATGCCCGTCACCTCGGCACCCAGCTGGGCTAAACGGTGTGTATAGAGCCCAGGGCCACACCCCAGATCACATAGCTTTTTACCCGCAAGGGTGTAAGCCTTGTCCAGATAACGCACCACTTGCTCAATACGCGCTAAGCGACGCGAAGCAAGATCGGTTTCTTGATTAAGGTGAAAGGCCAACATCTGCTGGGCCAAATGGGGCTGCGTCCAGAGCAGATCGGTGGTATAGCGGGAAAAAGGGGCTGGCTTGTGCGCCAAAGCACGTAGATGTGCATACATAGCTATTCTCCATGGGCTGATCAACCCAAGTTTAAGTCAATATGGTGTGTTCGGGAGATTGGCAGCCGTAATCCACGCAGAATTGCTTGGCACGATAGATACAACGCGCAAAGTAACGGTGGCAGGGCTGCTGCTATGTACGATTCAAGACATAATACGCGCAGGTTAGTTAAGAATGATCCATTGATCAAGACTCTTTCAGTAAGGCCCTGCCCTGCTCAATACAGCAGGGTGGAGATAAAGAACTGTTCTCAACGATCACAGACGCCCCCCATGCCGCCACTTTGTCCGGCATAACATAGAGACAGCTCTAAGCAACCTATTGACCGGAGCCCCATCTATGCCAAGACAAAGGGCAACCGAGGTAGAGCTAGACGAGACGGCATACGAACTCATAGATAAGCAACGCCAAAGAGAAGAGGTAGGCAGTCACGGCTCGCCCGGTCCTTTCTTGATACCCCCTCCAAGTCAACCCCACCACGGGCCATGCCCTGCCCGCTTAATAGAGAGGCAAAGGGACGACAAATTCGCCCTTTTTATTTTGCACTGCAAAATAATGATTGACAGCACACCCCAATTTGGATTATTTTGCATTGCAGAAACACAAAACAAACCAAGCTACTTGAGCTTGTTACCACATACTTACTGGAGTAATGACCATGACTGAGAACATCTTCTTCCAATCTTTTTCTGACATCACCTCTGCTGCCCAAGGTAACCTGGCCGCTTATAACAAGATCAACCAAGAGACTTTTTCTAAGCTGGCTGAACAGCAAGTTTCCTTTGTAACCACCGTTATTGAGAATGGTGTTGCACAAGCCAAGCTGCTGGGCGAAACCAAAGATGGTCGTGAGCTGGTTGCTAAATCCACTGAGCTGACCAAAGCATTTGCCGATGAAAGCCTTAAAGTCGCCACCACCTCTTTTGAAATTGTAAAGAGCGCTCAAGCAGATACCACCGAGCTGGTTAAAAAGCAGTTTGAAGAAGCAACCGCTGCCGCTAAGTAAGCTTTAAAGCCAAACAGCACATAAGATCCCTATGGTCTATCCTTGACCATAGGGATCTGTTGTTTGCTTCATGCTAAACATCACCTCTGCTCTGCGCCCTAAACACTTACCACGCCCCCAAAGAACACACTTTTATACAGCCCTGCCCCCCTCTTTCCTCATCTTTTCTATTGGTCGTTCAACTCTGCTGCCTAACTGTATTTTTAATACTGCCGTGGGGTACAGAGGCACCGTCTCACGCCTAAATGAATTCAGCGAATAGAGGTCAAAAACGGCTACAGAGATACTGCCACCTCTTGGAGCCCATGCACAAACGACTCATAACCTCCTAAATAATGTCGCTCTTTGCCACGCACTTAGGCAGCGGGACACCTATCTGAAAAAGCATGCGATATACGGCTTTTAACCATTCATCCATCTCATAATCGGATCCACATGATTTTTAAGGCTGCACCCTCCAGTGCTTGATGCACCAAGCCCATGCCCACGCTATTTTTTTCACAAGCGCGGCGCCCTTTTCATCCACACCGCGGAGGTGCAATGGGGTAAGGGTTGGTTCGAACCAAAGCTATGGATAACAGGTAACAAGGTGAGAAAAGTATGGGGCTTCAGATCAATGGTTAAACGAGTTAGGGTTTACCCATTGGTGAGGATTTACAAGCACTACAGGGCATATCGAGGTGCAGCGATCAACACATCGGTTTCATGCTGATCTTCTGTTCATCATGGGATGGGGCCATTAAGCATGGCTAGGGTTTGGAGGGGTCATTAAACCTTACGACAGGAGAAACCTGTATGCATCATTAATCCATCTGTACCCGGCCACGGCCTTTTTTGACCTCTGAGCGACGGCGTTTGCCCTCTAACCGCCGTTTTTTAGATCCCAAAGTACGCTTGGTTGGTCGTCGGTTTTTTGGCCGTTCCAAAGCCTTGCGAATCAATTCCGCCAAACGATCCCGCGCATCTTGCTGATTTCCCACCTGTGTGCGAAACCGGCGTGCATCAATAATAAGCTCTCCATCCTTGGTCATGCGACTGCCAGAAATCTGCTGCAAGCGCTGAAATACTTCCTGACTCAATACCGAGCACCACTTTGCTTGAAAGCGCAGTTGTACAGCGCTGCTGACCTTATTAACATTCTGACCGCCTGAACCAGAAGCCCGGATAAAGCTTTCAGAGAGGTTCTCGGCAGGAATGGTCAGTGCTTCCGTAACAAACAGATCATCCACCCACCACCTCCTGTTCCTGTGTACTGGCGCGCCTGACTTAAAAAGCGTGACTTCGTTAACACGTTCATAGCGTTGTTGAATAAGAAGGGACTGGCTAAGAAGCAAACTGTCGTGATATTTCGCCAGCAAAAGCTCATGGACAGCAACGAAAGCACCCCTGTAGGAGATCACCTAAGCCAAAACAGATGCTCTGGATGCTGGGGGGGGGATGAAACAGCGGGACAAAGCTCACACAGTGGGCATGTAGAGAGCCACTCAATAATCGCTATGGGCAATATCGTTGCATGACCAGCCATCATAACACTTGAACAGGCCACTTTGACCGCTAGGCGCCCTATCCCTCTGGAACCTTGCGCGCCCGTTTTTCATCCCCCACCACACTGCAACTTAGACCCGCCTGAGCAAAGCACGGATCTAACTCCTGCGGGGTAGATTTTCAGGGTATTGGCTACTCCCTCGTTGTGAGAAAACAACCAAATGACTTCAGTGGAGCTGATAAGATCACGCGCTCAAAGAGCTGATCATCGTAAAAAAAGCTGAACTGGGGTCACCCCTTGCTACAGACCTGAGGAGATCAGGTAAACCGCTTGATGAAGGATTTAATGGCCGAATGTTTGGCCTTGGCATCCTTGACGATCGCCTTAAGGGCCGCTCTTTCCATGTGAATGGCACCGCAACCTTCATTAACACACAAAAAAACGGTCGCCTTGCCCTTATGAGCCTCTACCAGGGACTGGGTACCACAACGGTAACAGTGCTGTTTATGTTCCTTGCGATACTTCTTGTCAGCGTCCTTCAGGGCCTTTTTCTTCAACTCCTCAATATATTCAGCTTCCTTTTTGCGGAAGTAGATTTCCTCGGAGTGGAGTTTAATCTTCATATCTTTGGCCACAAATGCCTCCTGATAAAAGCGGGTGAGTGGAAAACACTTCTCCATAAAATGCTACTGCATTTCATGGATATTTTCAATGGGTTGATGGCGCTACTATTTCTCAACACTTGAAATTAAGCATGTGAAGAGTTAGCCATATTGAGATTTAAGATATCAGCTAAACCACCGGGGAGGAACAAGCTTCGAAAGATGACAACACACATTGCGGCCCTGCGTTATACATCCATATTCTGACATGCCCTTCTTGTTGTATACAAACACGGATCCCTTTGGCCAAGTAGTTAGGTAAAACCTGATCAAACGGGACATCTCTTCATCCATCTAACCCAGCAGCAAGCGAACAAGAGCGGCCAAGCCAGCACCGATCGTTATTGCCCCCCCATGTAGTGCCAAGCTTGGTCAAGCAAAGCGCCATGGATATAAAACCGGCCTACCCTCCATTGACCCATGGGTGAATTTGAACGCCATAGAATAAAGATGTTCACATGTTCAGACCCTATGGATTTAGGCTAAGCCCCCATTCAATATCATTACTGTCGCTTGGGTAGAACCACCATGCGCACCCCGCGTTTTATGTTCTATTCAGAACATCCCCTAGGCTTTCTCATGTTTGCAAGACACGCTAACAATCGACACGGTACCCCTGCACAAAGCGGCCCTCTTTAAGCCTTTTCCTCCACACTTTCCTTGGGCGCATACCCAGCCACAACACGAAGAAAATCCTTCTTTTTTATCGGCTTGGCCATATGATCATTACACCCCGCGTTTAAACAGCGCATTTTATCACTTTCAAAAGCATGCGCGGTCAACGCCAATATGGGAACCGGCTTATGTTGTTGTTCTTCTTGCTCTGCTGCCCGAATGGCGCGTGTGGCCTGCAGACCATCCATAACAGGCATCTCCATATCCATAAGAATAAGGTCAAAGCATACATCACCACGCCACTGCGCCACCGCCTCCACGCCATTGACCGCACTGTGGATCTCTACCGGATAGGGGGCCAAAAAGGCACGGATCAATGACTGGTTATCCTCGGAATCATCCACCACCAGGACCTGCATGGGTAGAATCTCCACAGGTCCCGTGGAGATGATTTCAGGTTCTATAATCGAGACTTTAGAGGTTTCAAAGGGAACTTCAAAGGCAAACTCTGTTCCCCCAGTCTCCATACTGGAAACCTGGATCTCCCCTCCCATTAATTCCACCAATTGTTTAGAGATCGCCAGTCCCAACCCTGACCCTCCAAAACGACGGGATATACCTGAGTCAGCTTGGGTAAAGGGAACAAACAGCCGATCGCTCTCGTTAATCTGCAGACCGATACCGGTATCCTGAATGGCAAAGTGCACGGTACCGTGGTTAGACGTACGCACCCAAAGCGTAATAGAACCCTGTTCGGTAAATTTAATGGCATTACCCACCAAGTTGATCAACACCTGGCGCAACCTTAAGGGATCCCCCACAATCGGATCACTGGGTAGGTTCGGGCACTGGCACTGTATCGCCAACCCCTTCTCCTGAGCCACCAGATCAAAGATCAGGATCACCTCTCTCAACAACGGTTCCAGCAGAAATGGCGTTTGCTCCAACTCCAACTGTCCCTCTTCAATACGGGAGAGGTCAAGCAGGGTATTAATTAATTCCAGCAACCCTTTACCAGCCTGCAGTAAGCGCTGAAGGTATGCTCTCTGGGTTGTGTCCAGCTCAGTTTCATCAAGCAACTCGCCCATACCCAGCGCAATATTAAGTGGGGTGCGGATCTCATGGCTCATGACCGCTAAAAACTCCCCCTTAGCACAATTGGCTGCTTCGGCTTTTTCCTTCTCCAGGGTAGCTTGCTCTTTTGCCCGTTGATTGCTGATATTCTCGACACTGGACCAGATAAAGCGCTCTGTATTGCGGGTCAAGATTGAACCATTCAAACGCACTGGAACTAAGCTGCCATCTTTGGTGATGTACTCTTTTTCATAAGGTCCATTACGCCCGTATTTATCCAGAATAGCCAACTGTTCTTGTTCTAGTGGCCCATAACGTTCTGGCGTAACCTCCCAATAGGTCAACTGCATACACTCCGCCACCGAATAACCGACAATATCCGCATAAGCCTGATTCACATCCACCAAAGAACCATCCATACGGCAAAGTGCCAACCCAACTGGCGACATTTCAAACAACATGCGGTTGTATTTTTGACTTTCAGCCAAGGCATCACGGGCTTCGACCAACTGTTGATGTTTATCCCCCATACCACAGAGCAAGGTATTAAGCGCTTCACCTAGAATACGTACTTCTTCAACGTTGGATGGAAAATGGAAGACCTGCCCAGAAGAAGGACGATCATGATTCATAATGGCTTGATGGGCCAGATCGTGGATGGGGCGACTGACCACTCTTGCACTGTAGAAAATAACAATGGCCAGCAGCAGCACACTGATAAGCAACAGTGTGCCCATACGCCGAATAAAAGCTGATTGCTGGGAGGCCAACCGATCCATGTGCAGGCTGGAGATCATATAAAGATAGCCACGGGGTTTGGTGCCCTGACTTTCGATCACAGGAAACAGAAGATGGTGCCTACCCTTCTCAATGTGGGAGGAGAACTCAGCCTGAGAGGAAAAAGCTTGTAGATTTGCAGGCGACCACGCACCAGGAAAAGGGCCAGGATAACGCATAACCCACTGAAACTGTTCATCCACAAGCGCCACATGGTGCAGGGTGTTGGCAAAGCGCTCAGAAATAGAACTTATCTGTGAGAAAAGCTGTTCAATTTTGTGCTGGTCCAGTTCAGCTTCTTGCTCCAACAGATAGTGTTTGTTATCAAAATAGCTCGCAAATGTTGGATTATTTCCAATCAGAAGCAACATTTCGATTTGATGGTTAATGTTGTCTTCTGTAATGGTCTCAATACGCTCCTGAAACTGCAGCCAGCTCAGGAACATTAACCCTGCCATAGCAAACACAATGGGGGGAATGGTAAACAGATGAAAACGATGATTAATCTTCATCGGCTACCACCCGCCTCCACGGTCTTTATAGCGGGCACGTGGGACATCTCTTGCGGGCCTTCTTTGATCCTACGATTGCCACGCCTGACCGCTGATGGTTGTAGATAGGCATTGGAAAAATCATAGGCACCATAAACAGGCCAGTTTAGATGGGGGGGAATCGCATAATAGGTTTGTTTCAATGCAACACCGAGAATCCCCAAACGCTTATGCTCATAACGGGTGATCTCTTCCCATTGACGGGTCGCGGCATCTTGACCAAAGGCCGCTTTGGCGGTTTGGAACAGAGTCACAGTACGTTGGGCATCTGGGTAGTCATCAGCCACCAGGGAAGCAAACGACTCCAAGGAAAAGGTGTGTAGATGGCTCACATAGTTGTGGGGCAACCCCCAACCGAAATCCCCCATCATCATATCGTAGAATTTGAGCTTTTTGTGGCAAGGGGAGTTAGGCTGATTCTTGGCTGTTAAAATGCAGTTATTGGTGGCCTCATCCAATACATCAATATGGACATCAATACCCAACGCCCCCAGACTGCTACGCACAATCTTAGCTTCATCCAGGGAGACATCATCACAGTACATGTTCAGGCGCAGCCCTTGTGGAACCTGCGCTTGCTGGAGCAGATCCCGAGCCCGTTGTGGATCATAAGCATAATCGGGCAGGTCCGCGACATGACCTGGTAGACCAGGAAAAGCCCATTGCTGGTTGATCTGTGCCCGGTTACGGTAAACCACCCGTAGAATACGTTTATAATCAATGGCATGAGCAATGGCTTGGCGTACTCTAGGGTCCCAAATAGGGCTATCCGCCTTATATTGAGTCAGATTAAAATAGAGCCAACTAATCAACCCCTGACCCTTGGCAGGGGTTTGAAATCCCCCCTTACGTGCCTTTAATAAACGCCGGATGGGCAAATCGGCCATGGCATCCAAGCGACCATCCAACAACCGTTCCAGGCTGTGTTTCTGATCCAGCCCATAATAAACCACAACATGGTTCAACCGGTGGCCATTTTGCGACCAATGATCAGGATTACGTTTAAGATGGATTTGCAGTTCACCTTCCGGTTTTTCAACCCTTTTTTGATAGATAAAAGGGCCCGTCCCCACCGGATGAGACATAAAGGCATCCACCCCTTTTTCCTGGAGCAGTTTGGGCGGTAAAATAACAAAAAAACGGCTGGAGATGAGAAAGATAGAGTTATGCTTTTTAAAATGAATCCGAATTCGATAGGGGGTGATAACCTCTACCCGATCAAACTCAGGAATAATCGCCTTGATCCAGTTAAATCCCTTTTTTACCTTCGCCATCCGGTCAAAAGAGAATTTAACGGCCTGGGCATTGAAGGGTTCGCCATTATGAAATAACACCCCTTGTCGAAGATCAAACTCAATGATGGTCGGGCTTAACCAACGATAGCCCGTCGCCAGAGCCGGTTGCAGCTCTCCGGTAGCTGGATCCAACTTCATCAAGCCTTCAAAGAGATTAACATTCAGGTGTAGTTCCAGATCCCCTTGGCTACGATGAGGGTCCAGCTGCGGTTCACCCAGGCGGGAGAGAGAAAAATGGAGCGTCTGCTGCTGGGCATGCACCATAACAGGGTGAAGCCACGCCAGCATCATGACCGTTAAGATAAAAACAGCAGGACGAACACCGCGCATCGCATGCCTTTTTTCTAGTATGAGAGAGGCTTAAGATACAAAGCGGCTCTAACATCTTCTTGAGCATTTGCCACTAAATATAACATAACAGGTTTTGTCACTATGTGTCGCAAATTCCATTGGCGGAACTGATCCCCAATAGACGGTGAATGCATACCAGATTTTAATCCATATACATCACATACTCTCGACCGCTAAACCTCAAAAAACCTTGCTTACACAGAGATGCACATCTTTTTAAAAGAGAGCTTAGTGAGATGTCTCTTGTCGCGGAAGAGAGGCTCATAGGGCGTTCCTTTTAAAAAGAACAGGAAAAAACCGGTTTGGCGGCCCCTTTCAAGGTGGCATGACCTGCCCCTATAAAGGAGAACCTCTGCCTGGTACGATCTAAAATGATCACATCTACAATTCTCATATAAGTTACTGACAGAAAGCACGTCCGCACGTTTCTTAAGTTCTGGGCATTTCAAAAACACACCCCTTCCCCCTCAAAGAATCGATCTATGCACGTGACAAAACAACCTTAATGGCTCGCATAATAGAGCATGAGGAAAGGTTAAGAACAATAACTATGGGCGCTTTTAAAGGTCGGTAACGAAGACCTACAATGGAAGTTCCTCTGCATAGCATGAAACACAAAACACGGCATTTAATACTCTTTACCCGTGTGACGTTGTTCGGATGGATCTTGCCAAACACGATGCCACAGGGCGGGAAGACGATTGAAATTTTGACTTCTGGGCATGCGTACGGCAGTTATCGGCTCCGGATGTGGGTTGGCCAAAGCTGCAACCTTAAAACGAAACACATAATCGGGTTCCACCCCCATCCGCAGGTCAGCGATCACGACCCCATCTTTTTCTGCATCAACGGCATAAAAGCCGTGGGTAAACCAGGCAAGTCGCTGCACGGGCCAGTGATCGGTCAGACTATCGAGCAAATCAAGAGAACGCTCATAGCTCTCAAGATGGATACTTGGCGTTTTATCCAACAGTGAATAGTACCCCACATGGTAGCGTTCCCCACTCATGACCACCACACGCCAAAGCAGTGAGTTAAAAGGGGTTGGTTGCACCAAAAAACGTTCATAATCAACCCCCTGCTGTTTCAATGATTCTCGGGCAAGATCGCGTACATATGCCTGTGCGCCAAGCCCCCACACCAGATAGAGCGTGCTCACGACCAGCCCCAAACGATTAACCCACCGCCCCTTATCACGATGCCGAAGCGCCAGAGCCACAAACACACCGATGAGCAGAGGCACGGTATAGGCAGGATCTATAATAAACACAGACCCTAGAGAAACAGGATACTCAGACAGCGGCCAAAAGATCTGTGTGCCATAGATGGTCAAACAATCCAAGAGCACATGGGTGGCAAATACGGCATAGACAAAGACGGCCCAGCGGGTTCGAAGTTTCTGGGTTTGGGGGTGGATCTTTAAGATCAGCCAAACAACCAATGGGGTGATGGCGGCCAGTATGAACAGCGAGTGACTGAACGAGCGATGATAGGTAAACGCTGCGACCGCATCCCCCATGGGAATAAAAACATCGAGGTCAGGGATGGTTCCACAGACAGCCCCCCACAGAGCGGCCCGCGCACCAACCTTACGCCCCAAAAGAGCAGAGCCGACAGCAGCACCTAAAGCCATTTGTGTTATTGAATCCATGGGTCGGCATACCTCCTAAAAAACGAGTCTTCACAGAGTATACAGAACCCACCACCTCGACCCTAGATGAGATTAAATACCCACCATCGTGACCCATCGCCAAAAAGCATCCTATAGTGACTGGGAAAGAGATAAGAGAGAGTGCAAAGACAAGCTGTTATCAAGCCCTACCCAAAATGATGATGAATCTTCAAGGTTATGGCTCACCTTTATTATTAAAAGAGACTTACCATCTTTCTAAAGCCTCAACGCCATACCCTAAAGAGTCGAGCTTCGGCACTCTTCAGAGCATGCGGCGTCACCTCTTTAGAAACAGGCCATAGAGGTGTTGAGCCGTCGTAACATTTTGCGGAGATTAACACGCTAAATTTGGCATTTGGATGCACGCTGACATCAACCGCACAAGAATCTAGTCCTCAATTTCTGGCCGTATAGCGTGAGATTGCTATGCATAATCAAACCTCCTTCCGCCTACGGACAGGGTGGTTAGTTCACTAATGCGTCCCACCATTTACTTTTTTGGCCCTATTTTACACATTTTCATGCGCTTCTCATCGCACTTCTCATCATTAAGACCTCCATTTCGACCCTACAGACGACAGCGCCATAAAAACCCCATAAAAGTCGGGTAAAACCACCCTATTTTAACCGGTTACCCTTGGGCAACCGCCTAAAGCTGATATCAAGTCATGACTAAAACGTGTACCATGCCGCAGCTTATGCGCTAAGAACGATCGCTGGACTTTGCGGCGCCCTTTATTGAGATAAAAGCATAGGAACCCAAAGATGGAATGGCATGTCTATGTTGCCTTTGTCGTGGCAACCACCGTGATGATTGCTCTACCCGGCCCAAGTGTAATTTTGACCGTAGCTCACAGCATAAGCTTTGGCTGGCGTTATGCGGTAATCACAGTTATTGGGGCCACGGTGGGCATAGCGACTCAACTGGCCATTGCCATTATCGGGCTTACCTCCCTATTAAACATAGTGGCTGAGGCCTTTGAGTGGCTGCGCTGGTGCGGTGCGGCCTATCTGATCTACCTTGGGATCAAACAGTGGCGTGGCGCTCATGAGCAGATTGAACTCAGCGCTTCCACAGTGTCAAAGAAGAGTTTATTTTTACAGGGCGTTATCGTCACCATTCCCAACCCCAAAAGTCTCATCTTTATTGCCGCTTTTTTACCACAGTTTATAGATACGACACGGCCACTGACCCTACAATTATTGGCCATTGTTCCTACTTTTTTAATGATCACCTTTATCGTCACCACCGGCTGGGCATTGCTGGCGGGCAGTGCCCGAACCGTTTTGCAAAACCGCAGAGTCCTACCTAACGTTCTGCGCGCAACAGGGGGCATGATGGTGCTTGCAGGAACTGGTCTGGCTCTGGCCCGTCGGAGCCACTGAAACCGTTGCCTGAAGATAGTTAATTCAATGGTAAGGGATACGCTCGATCAGGCCACAACGGCTTCGTTTGCACCGTTAGTGATGGGCCAAACCGATCCGCTGCAAAGGCACCGGCAGGGAGAGCATTGGTACACTTACTCGTCGAAGTAACCGCTAAAGACCAACAAGCAAGCAGAGAGAGATATACAGGGTAACTGAGTCTCAACAGTCAAACATCACCACCTGCCTATCCTAAAGTCGGAAACAGATGGGGAGTGTAAAACCCTCATGCTCCCCACAGAGAGCAACAGTCTCTTTCAATAACGTTAAAATAGCCTGCCTCCCTACAATCAGCATAGGAAGCATGCAACCTTGGCTATACGCTTACCGAGCCATATGATCTTGCGGGCTCATTCTCTACGGAACAAACCATCCAGAAAAGTGTTGCAGCCTCATGTAACCCGTAGAGTTTTTGGTCAGAGATCAGCTCCCAGGAACCCAATGGGGGAAGGATTCCATTGGTAGATCAACCGTTTTTTACAGGATTTCCGCATACAACCCCAAGGTTTCATCCACTGCCAGATCAGCGCCACAGCCTATGGTGTGCAAAGAGATTATGAACGATGCATCAAACCTGACGACAAACCGGCGGCACAATGCACAGGACAATCCGTCACCAGATGAACATATACTTTTGTAATACAACAGAAAAGCCCCACATACGCATTCAGCCCCCTCCACCATGAGCACAAAATACGTTTAAAAAACTTTTTACGCCTTAATCATCACTTTGAGTGATAAGATGATGCCTTTTCGCTCTAACTGTATAGTCAGCCATTAAAATGAAACCTCTCAAAGACCTCACACGCATCCTGTTTGCTGATGATGAAGACCCCGTACGTGGGCTTGTGAAGATCGCCTTTCGTCAAATCGGCATTCAAGTACTTACCTGCCGGGATGGCCATGAAGCGTTGGAACGTGTGGTTGATTTTAAACCTGATTTAATCATTCTTGACTATGACATGCCCCCCGGCCCCAATGGCTTGGAGGTTGCCAAACTAATGCGTGAGCGACCAGAGCTTACCCAGACTCCCATTATTTTTCTCTCGGCCAACAACCAATTTGAGAGTGAAGGCTATACCGTCCTGCACAAACCCATCGATCCCTTTCAGTTTCCTGCAGAGATTAAAAACCGTTTTCTCCAGGGCAGCCTGAATTCACCCACTTAAGGGTAAATGAATCACGGTACGCATACCCATAGGCTGTACATTCTCCAGGCGCATTTGCCCTTTATGCAGCACCACCACCTCTTTCGCGATGGCCAACCCCAAGCCCCGCCCCCGACCATGGTTACGGGAGAGCCGCAACGTTACCCCATCCAACAGCTCACCCAGTTCCGTCTCATCCAGGTGTGGCCCCTGATCTTCTACCAGCAGTTGTACGCCATCATTATCGGCATAACAGGCCACCTTAACCTCACCATGACGGGGAGAGAACTTGAGGGCGTGGTTGAGCAAATTATCAATCACCTGACACATACGGGCTGCATCATAAGCCAGCGCGGGCAAAGGCTTACAATCCATGACCAGCGCGACCTCACGCTCATCGGCACTCCAGCGGTAGATCTCAACCCGCTCCCGCAGCAAAGAGAGCAGGTCCCCAGGGCTACGCTGCACCTGCAAGCGTCCATCCCACAACATTGCCATATCCATTAAGCTATCGAGCAACATAAACATACGGTTACTGCTGACATGAATGCTTTCACTAAAGCGTCCACGCTCTTGCTCGGTCAGCTCTCCATCGGTGAGCATCATGCTCATACCCATAATGGCGTTGAGGGGGTTACGTAAATCATGGGCAGCCATCCCCATAACACGGGTTAAAAAGGTACTGAACTGCCCCAATCGGTTCTGAGCTTTTTCTAAAAACTGACGGGAGCGCTTAAGCTTACGAAAACGCAGAACCCGGGAACGCACAAACTGGGCAAAGGTGGGTGCATGGATCGGTTTTACAAAAAAATCTTCCGCACCGGTACGTAACATGGCCTGATGCTGCACCGGATCCTCTTCACCGGAGACAAACAGAATGGGCAGATCCAGGTTGGCGGCATCCATGCGTAAAATGCTCAGCAGCTCCATACCTGAAAGCTGAGGCAGGTTTTGATCCAAAATCACCAGATCTGGTGTCCACTCTGAGAGGCTCGCCAGCGCACTCTCTCCATCATAAAAACCCCGTACCTGCATCTGCTCCTTACTCAATAGATGGCTTAGATAGCGTACAAAATCCTCATCATCATCCACCACCATTAACTGGATGGGCGTATCACTGCCACTACCGAGATGACTTTCCACACTCCACAACAGATGCGCGTGATCCAGGGGCTTACTTAAAAATGAGGCCCCTCCCAGCTCATGGGCTTGCATACGCTGTTCAATGCTGTTGTCTTGGGAGAGAAAGATCACGGGCAGAGGGGGGGCACACTGCTGGAGTAACGCTTCCAACAGTTTTTCACCACACCCCTGCTCAAAGGCTAGATCCATGACCAGCAGATGGGGCTGTCTGACCTCGACGGCCTCTTTCAAAACCTGGCAGCTTTGAAAACACTGTACCTGCAAACCATAGATGGTCAGCAGCTTTTCAATATCCCGTACCACCGCTTCATCGTTATCGGCCAGATAGACCCAGGTTTCATCATCCCCATCTGGGTTTGTTTTATGCTGAAAGGGGAGGTGCTCTTTGCTAACCACGGGCACTCCTAGAAAACGGTTTGAGTTGGTACATACACAAACGTCGTGTACTATAGGCGTACTTCTCTTTTTCATTCCAGAAAAAAGCATTTTTATGGCTGCAAGGCTTCGTCATTTTCTGTTGACTACCATGGCTTTTATGGGCCTGGCCGCAGGTGTGTCCATCGCCCAGGCAGAGCCAACCCTTCAGCCACCCCTCTCCTGGGTTCTTTATACGGGAAAATCGCGCCCTCACCACCATTTTTACAACTATGATCCTGTGGTATTCCATAGCGACCATCACCCCTCTCTACGAGCCTTAGCGGATCGGGGTAAACAGCTGCTGGCACGGCTGCCCTTAAGCAGCATAACCCCCCAACAACTACAGACCCAACCCCAGCTCAAATCTCTACTGATGGCAGGTCAAAGTGAGGGGGATGGGGTGTTGCAGGTGCAAAGGCAGAATCCCCGTTGGATTGCCTATGTGATTGAGCAACGCATTCCGCAGATTCTACGGCGGGGTTT
Organism: Magnetococcus sp. PR-3; assembly: GCF_036689865.1. Classification (NCBI taxonomy): domain Bacteria; kingdom Pseudomonadati; phylum Pseudomonadota; class Magnetococcia; order Magnetococcales; family Magnetococcaceae; genus Magnetococcus; species Magnetococcus organivorans. The sequence continues at coordinate 46,285 of NZ_JBAHUQ010000011.1, read as the reverse complement.
TCATGGCCTCTATTTACCAGATATCACCAACCTCAGCCCCAACACAGGGGACACGAACCCTAACATGGTACTACTGCGCACCATCCGGTACCATTATCCCCAGCTGCTTCTCATGGCCCAGGCCTCTGAACTTCATTTGGAGACCCTGGCCAGTCAAGTAAAGATGGTGGTGTGGTCCATAACCGAAGCACAGTTAACAGACCCCCAGCACCATGCTTATTTAAAGCAGCTTATCCGCCGTACGCCGATGCTTCACCATTTGGCGCTGATAAAAGGGGCCGCCAGTTCTGCCCAGCTTGAACCACTTCGTCAACTGGGCCTGCACCCCTACGTCTCCAACACCGTATTAGAAGCAGCCACACCATGAGATGGCTTATACTCATGGTACTGCTCAGCATATGGCTGCTACCCATACAGGCTCACGCAGAACTTAAACGCACCATTTTGGCCCTTTATGAGGAGCGCGAGAGTGACAGTATTCGCTGGACCTTGAGCCATCGCTTAGCAGAGATGCCGCTGAACCACCTGGGCCTGAAGGTTCGCTACCGCCCCCTGCGCGCCCCCTGGCCCACAGCGCAGGAGATGGCCGATGTTCGGGGCATTTTGCTATGGTCCGAACAGGATGAAATGCCCGACGCCAATGGTTTTCTAAGCTGGTCCAATCGCATGCTGGCCCAGGGGGTACGTATTACCCTGCTGGGGGCACGCCCCTTTTTAAAAGATGAACAGGGCAAGCAGGTCAATCCAGCCCTGGTAGATCAGTTTTGGAAACAGTTGGGGCTGGAGGATCGCCAGGATTGGCGCTATGTCACCTTTGACACCCGCATTGGGACTCAAAACGCCAACATGGTGGGTTTGGAACGCCCCTATGGTGGAGTGCTCCCCCCCTACCCGACGATACGCCGCCGGGACCCCCATGTAACGGTACATCTTAGTGTACAGCGCCCTGCTGAGTCCGACAGCCACAGCCATTTAATCACCACCGGCCCCAACGGAGGGTATGTGGCGGCGGGTTATGCCTTTCATAGCAATAGTGATGGGAAACGGGTGCAGTGGCATATTAACCCCTTTGCCTTTTTTCGCCATAGCTTTGCCACCGATGATCTGCCCAAGCCTGACACCACCACTCTATCAGGGCGACGTATCTACTACAGTCATGTGGACGGCGATGGCTGGCGCAACCCTTCGGAAATCAAACCCTTTAAGGATCTAAGCTTACTCTCTTCCGAGGTACTCCTAAAAGAGATCATCGAGAAATATCAGCGACTACCGGTGACCATCGCCCCCATTAGTGGTGATCTGGATCCAGAATGGTTTGGGGATAAAGAGACCCAACGCATCGCCCGTGCCTTGTTTGCACACCCCCAGGTAGAGGCGGGCAGCCACACCTACAGCCACCCTTTGGACTGGTCCTTTTTTGAGAATGCCGACCCCGCAAGGGAGGCCCCCTTTCGTAAACTCTACGCCAGTCCTAAGGGGGCGTATCTCAATCAAATTCTCACCATGCTGGGGGTAAACAAAACCCAGGTGGTGCCCTATGACTCCCCCCGTGAGCGGCAACAGCTTATCAACCAAGACAAGAATAAACAGGAACAAGATCGGTTGCGGCTAAAAGGGTATCAGGTCCCCAGGGTCTATGGGGTCGAGCCTTTCTCTGTTGACCGTGAGGTCAAAGGTTCCATTCAACAGATTGCCCAGTTTCTACCCAAAGGAAAAAAGGTCAAGCTCTACCAGTGGTCCGGCAACACCCTGCCCTTTGAAGCAGCAGTACGGGCCGTACGGAACCAGGGGTTGGGCAACCTGAATGGGGGAGACTCTCGCTTTGATCGGGAGTTTCCCTCCTTTGCCTGGGTCTCTCCGCTCGGGTTACAGGTGGGAAAGGAACGGCAGATTTACTCCTCCAACAGCAATGAAAACACCTATACCGATCTATGGACTGACCGTTTTTTTGGTTTTCAATACCTCGTACGCACCCTCTACAACACAGAGATGCCGTGGCGTATTAAACCCATCAACGTCTACTACCATATGTACTCTGGGCAAAAGCTATCCAGTCTTAACGCTCTGAAGAAAAATCTGGATTATGCCCTGAGCCAACCCATCATCCCCATCCACGCCAGCCACTTCACCCAGGTGGTGGATGGGTTTTATGAGAGCCGTCTGACCGCTCTGAGCCCTCAGCGCTGGCAACTAACCAACCATGGGGCGATGCAGACCCTGCGCATGGACCATGCGACCTTTAAACAGGTCGACTTTACCCAGAGCCAGGGGGTGGTGGGTCAGCGCCATTTCCACGGCAGCCTCTATGTGCATCTGGATCCAGCAAACAGAGAGCCCATCGTTGCCCTAAAAGCCAATACCACCCCTCAAGCCCCCCCCAAGGCCACACGCCCCTACCTACTGCAAGGGCGCTGGCAGGTCCAGAATTTACACCTAACATCCCCTGAGCATTTTACCTTTAAGGCCAAGGGGTTTGGTCCCAGCCAGCTACAGTGGCAGTTTCCCCATGCGGTACGCTGCAAGGTTGTCGTTAAAAATCCCCAAGGCCAATCTTGGATCCACACGCTAAGCAGCGATGCAGGAGAGCGCCTGTTTATCAATCAGGATGGTCCGGATCAGAGCCTTCTTCACTTCACCGTCAACTGCCAGGGTGCCCCATTATGATCCGCCCCTATCTACTGGTAGGGCTGTTGATTCTGTTGGGGCTTTTTGGGGTCTATTTGCTGATTCCCAATCAAAAAGAGCTGGCCTATATGACCTTCAAAGATAAACGCTTTGAACAGGCCAAAACCATCTATGAGCAAGAGCTGGCCCAAGGGGACCTGACCGTCACAGTCGTGGTCCCCCTCTCTAAGCTCTATCTACAATATGGAGAGGTTAACAAGGCCGTAGATCTACTGGAACGTTTTCTCCAGCAAAATCCCAACCATCTACAGGTTATGGAGAAGCTGGGGGTCTACTATCAGTATGCCCAGCGCCCGGAGGATTATGAGCGCAACCTGGAGGCCCTACTGGCCCTGGCCCCCAGTTTAAAACGGTTTCGTGAGCTGGCAGATATCTACAGCTTTCAGGCCCGCCATGACAAACAGATCGTTATTCTACAGCAGCTTATTGCGCACTATCCCCAAGCACGTCAGGCGCATTTGGATCTCGCCCGCCTGCTGGCCGCTGCAGACCGTTTTAACGAGGCCGACCAGGTATTGCGGACCTTTGCCCAGCGCCACCCCAATGCCATGGAGATGCGCATACAAGAGCTGCACCTGAACATTCTTCTACGCAGCAACCAGTTTACCGAAGCACTGGCACGTTCACAGATGTGGCTTAAACAGAGCCAGGATAAAGAGGCGGCCACCCTCTATCTCTCCCTCTTCCAACAATACCGCCGCTGGCAGGATGGCTGGCAACTGGGGCAGCCCTTTATACCCCATGCCCACCAGCACCCCCCACTACTTGTGGAGCTTATTCAGATCCAGATGGTGCTGGGTCAAGAGGATCAAGCCTATCAGCACTTGGTCAAGCTACATCAACAACAGCAGTTACCGGATGCAGCCCACCCACTTCTGTTGCAACTGGCGCTTAAACAGAACCGTACCCCCCTGGTCATTGCCCTGCTAAAAACTGTCCGCCCAGAAAAACTACCGAGCTGGTTACAGCAATCGGCCTTGCGCTATCTGCTGGACCATAAGCAGGAACAAACACTACGTTGGCTATGGCAGGCTCTGTTAAAAACTGATTTTCCCCAGCAGGATCCTGCCCTGATCACCCGTGTGGCCTATCACCTGGGAGAGAAGCAGCAGAGCCGAAAATGGTTGCAACAAGCCCTAGCCACAACCACCCTACCCCCTATTCAACGGCTGGACTTAGCCTGGGTTGCCCATGACTTAAAAGAACCAAAAACGGCCTTGGAGCAGTTAAACAGACTTTCACAACCTGCGATTCTCATAAAACTCCCCCCCCGTTCGGTGGCGGCGCTCTATGTGGCCATGAAACGGAGCAATCAGGGCTGGAAACGCTTTAATACACTGACTAAAAAACAGCTGCGCCATACCGACTGGGCTGCCGCCTGGAACCTGCTGGCCCTGCACAGTAACCGGCGTGATGCCCTGGCACGCTGGCTACAAAGCCCTGCCCTTAAACAGCAGAGCAGCACGTATTTACAGAACATCTACTATGGAGCCATGGATCGTGGCTGGAATAGTGAGGCCCTAACCGTTGCCCAAGCTCTTGCTCAGAGAGAGAGCAGACATCACATGCTGCTACTCTACGCCTTGCAACAGGCCAAACAGCCCAAAGCACTTTTGAAACAGCTCAATACACTACAATCCCTTAATCAAGACCAACGGGCACTCAAAGGGTGGGCACTGCGTTTACTGGCCAAGGAACGGGGTATTAAACCCCAGCTCATCACCTTTTTAAAACAGCAACTGAACGCGAACAACCTACCCCCTCAAGAGCGTGAGAACATAGCCCATGAGCTCCTTAAGCTCGGGGCACGCCAACTCGCCGAAGCCCAGTTTTATCTCTTAGCCGACAAGGATGGTCCTGATGGCCAGCATACCCGTGCACTTATCTATCTCTGGGGACCCCGTCCCGATGCTAAGGCCATGGCGTGGCTTAAACACCGCCTACAAACTGCCCCAGAGCAGCAGCAGCCTTTGTGGATGGACCATCTTCTTAAACTGGGCGGCGCCGAATATGTGGTGGCTTTTTTCACCCCCTGGCCCCTACGTCTACCCTCTGAAGCCCACCTATCACGCTACCTGTCTGGCTTAAAAGATCTAAAGGATCACCGCACTCTGCGCAGCCGACTTACATGGTTATTAAACTATCCCTGGTCGGCCCCCTTCTACGCTCAACAGGCCGTCAATGCCCAAGAGTTAGAACACCCCAAACTGGCCTTGCGTTACTACACGCATGCCATGCAGGAGAGCAAGGCATTAAAGGCTCTTCTCTACCAGAAGGCGGGGGAGTTGGCCTATCAACAACGGCGCTACAAACAGGGGCGTAAGTGGGTTGAAAAAGGTCTCTTTTACCATCCGAGGGTGTGGACGCTGCATCGACTGCTGGGGGATGTGCTCGAGGCACTACGCCTACCCCAAAAAGCCCAGTACCATTTTCGCCAAGCGATGAAGTTGATACCTAACCCCCAAAAGCTTAAGGGAGAAGCACGTATCGGATACGCCCATCTACTCTGGAAAACCGGTCAACCACGGGTGGCCCTGCCTATTTTAGAGCGGTTGCTGCGACAACATCCCAACCACACCCTGCTACGCCTGGATCTGGCCGACCTGCTTCTACAACTTAAACAGCACAAGCGGGCCCGAGAAATACTAAGAGTCCCCACGGGTGAACGTTGACTTAAGTTGCCCGGTTGTGAAAGATGACAGCAGACCCCGCTGCCAAAGGATAAAGCGTTGAGCGAATCCCCAGAGGCCTCTACGGAGGTGCCCCCAGTACAGATAGATACAGATACACTTGTATCGTCAGACCCACCGGTGCGCTCAGCTTGGCATCTGCTCGCCATCGCCACAGCAGAGATTGTGTTCTTTTTTGCCCTCTGTCTGGCAGTGGATCTCTTTTTTTTTAGTGGCGACCGCTTTATCACCCTTGCCCCCCACCCCTTTTGGATCATTATTCTACTCACCTGCGTCCAGTATGGAACCGGAGCGGGCTTAATCGCTGCCACATTGGGTACCATCGCCCTACTGGCGGGTAACATGCCCCCCCACCCTTTTGAGCAGGATATTTTTAGCTATCTGTTTGAGGTTGGCATCCGCCCACTGATGTGGTTAACCACCGCGGTGATACTGGGGGAGATGTCCCAACGACATATTCACGCCCGCCGTGAGCTGGACCGCAAACTCCAAGAGGCCGAGAGCCGTGCAGCCGATATTTCCCACTCCTTCCGCACCATTGAGCAGCAGAAGCAGAATTTAGAAGTTCGCCTGGCCGGGCAAATGCGCACCGTCATCTCCACCTATGAAGCTGCCCGCGCCATTGAAAAACTCGAGCCCGCCATGGTGCTATTTGGGGTGGCGGATATGATTCGCTCTATGATCGCCCCTGCCAAATTCTCTCTCTTTACCCTTAGCGGTGATCGTATGCAGGCGGGCATTCAACAGGGTTGGGGGGCGGAAGATCACTATGCCCGCCTGTTCAACACCCATGATCAGCTGTTTCAAGAGATTGTGGGGCGTAAACAGATTCTCTGCATTGCCAATGCAGAAGATGAAAAAATTCTCGCTGGGGAGGGGGTTCTAGCGGGTCCCATTCGGGATGGTCAGGGGGGGCGCATATGGGGCATGCTGAAAATAGAATCCCTAGGCTTTATGGAGCTGAACCTCACCACCTTGGAGAATTTTCGTGTGGTGTGCGAATGGATCGGCATGGTTTATCACAATGCCCGCCAGTTTCAAGACGCCCGTTCCAATAGCTTATTTAATGATGATAAGACTCTTTTCTCGGATGCTTTTTTTGGCTGGCAGAGTGACTTTTTGGCCCGCCTGGCTAAACGTATCGGCATCGATGCCTGCATCATCACCGTACAGCTGAGCAACCCCGGCCAACTCTCTGACGAAGTGGTTAAAGAGTTTCCAGAGATGCTTAACAAGATGACCGAACAGGCTCTGCGCACCACTGATCTGCCCTTTGAGCAGCAAAAACGGACCGATGAGGTTGCCATTCTACTACCGGGTACACCTATGGATCATACCGGCCGGGTGGTAGAAAAGATTGAGCAGTTTTTTGAAGAGCACTATCCAGATCTAAACAAGAAGCTTCATTTTAACATCACCGTGCAGGATCTAACCGGCCAAGAGAGCCCCTAAATGGCCACCTTCGCCCACCCCTGGCACCAAACCGTCGTCTTAACTCTTCTGCTGCTCATGGCTCTGGCTGCCGAGATCGGGTTGGGCTGGCTACGGTTAGTAAGGCAAGAATCTCTGCCTCTTATGCTGCTGGGGCATGCCGCCGTGGTCAGTACTCTACTCTTGGTCACCCTCTTTATCCAGCGCCGAGGATGGGACAGCCGGGTACTGAGCATGGCCACCCTGACCACCTTGTTTCTGGGTCCTGCCGCACTGCTGGCCAGTCTGCTGCAGCTGATCCTCGTCATCCGCTTTACCCGCACTGCCACCCCCTTTGAAAGCTGGTACCGGGCACTTTTTCCGGAAGAGAACCAGGGCGCACAGCACACCCTGCATTTAGAACTTCTACGTACCGACCCTGCCGCCATGCGCAGTGAGAGCGGCCTAACGGCTTTTAATGATATTTTTGCCTTTGGTTCTATGGACCAAAAACGTAATGCCATCGCCCTGATACTCCGCCACTATCATCCCTCCTTTGCCCCACTGCTAAAAAATGCCCTGCGCGATGAGAACAATGCCATCCGCGTACAAGCGGCCTCAGCCATTAGCCATATTGACAAAGGCATGGCCAACCAGAGCATTAAGTTGGATGAAGCACTCCGTAAGGAGCCTGACCACGCCCCCCATCAACTGGCTTTGGCTCGCCACTATGACGCCTACGCCTACTCTGACCTGTTGGATGCCAAGGAGTCGGCGCAAATGCGCCAAAAAGCCCTGGATTGGTACCAGCGTTATCTGGAACAGGTTCCGCAGAACCTAAAAGTCATTGAGTCGGTCATCCGGGTATTGATTCGCCAACAGCGCTATGAAGATGCCCTGCACTATTTAAGAGAACACCAACAAAAATGGGGGGATAACAGTCGCATGGTGCTGTGGTATCTGGAGTCCCTCTACCATGTAGGGGATTATCAATCCTTGCGTCACTACTGCCAGCAACATGGACAAAAACTGCTGGAGGATGAAGGACTGTTGGAGGAGAGCCGCTCAGCCTTGACCCTATGGTTGAAGGGAACCGATCCGCAAACAGGGGCGCTGCCATGAGTGACAAACCTGCGGATATCTGCCTACTGCTGGAAGGTACATACCCCTATGTAGCGGGGGGGGTTTCCACCTGGGTGCATGATCTACTGACAGCCCAGAGCCACTTAACCTTCCATCTGGTTCTACTCTTGGCCCCCAGCACGGAGCGCACCATACGCTACACGGTACCAGACAATGTGATCGGCATGACCGAGATCATTATTCAGCAGCTACCCGTAGGGGCTGCCAAAATCCCCAAAGCCAAGCGCTTCTTTAACCAACTGGAAAAGCCCCTGGAGGATCTGTTTACACAAGCACGGCTAGAAGATCTGCAAAAGCTGTTGGATCTGCTTGAAACCGCCCCTGTACCCCTGGGTCAACAGCTATTACTGGACTCGGAAGCCGCCTGGGAAATGCTGCTGCGCATGTATGAACGGGACCACCCCAACAGCTCCTTTTTGGATTACTTCTGGAGCTGGCGTGCGCTGTTGGGGGGGCTTTTCTCCATTCTGCTTCCTCCCCTACCCAACGCCCGTCTCTACCATGCGATCTCCACCGGCTATGCTGGGCTGCTACTGGCCCGTGCCCATTTGCAAAAAAAGGTACCAACGCTGATTACCGAACACGGCATTTATACCAATGAGCGCCGTATTGAGATTGTCACCGCCGACTGGCTCTATGAGGAGAGCAGCATGAAACGGCTGGCCATTGAAAAAACCAGCCGTGATCTGCGGGATATGTGGATCGATACGTTTACCGCCTTCTCCCGTCTCTGTTATGCCGCCAGTTGTGAGATCATCACCCTCTACGGGGGTAACCAATCATTTCAGCTGGCCGATGGGGCCGATGCTAAAAAGATGAAGGTGATCCCCAATGGAATCGACTACAACCGCTTTGCCGCGATTAAAAGGAACGACGACCATCCCCCCACGGTGGCACTGATCGGCCGGGTGGTACCCATTAAAGATATTAAAACCTACATTCGTGCCTGCGCCCACCTGACCAAACTGATCCCCAATCTACAGGCATTGATCTGTGGCCCGACCGATGAAGACCCCCTTTACGAGCAGGAGTGCCGAGAGATGGTACGCTATCTACAGCTTGAGGAGGTTGTTACCTTTACCGGACCGGTTAAATTGGAAACCGTCTTGCCGCGCATTGATGTCAACGTACTCACCAGCATCAGTGAAGCCCAACCGTTAGTCATTCTAGAGGTAGGGGCCGCAGGCATTCCCACCATCGCCACCGATGTAGGGGCCTGTCGGGAGATGATCTATGGACCTGAGGATGAGACACCAAAACTAGAGCCTGGTGGAGAGATTGTACCACTCTCCGATCCGGAGACCACCGCACGGGCCATCGCTACCCTGCTGACCAATCCAACCCTCTGCAAACTACAGGGCCAGGAGATGCAGCAGCGGGTACGCTACTTCTACCATAAAAGTGATCTAAACCTGACCTATGCACGGCTCTACCAGAGCCACCTACAGCCTCAAGAGGTGCGCTAATGGCGGGTATTGGGTTTGTTCTTAGGCGTCTGGCTAACCGTGAGGATCTTACAGGAATTCTGCAGGGGTATCTCTTCTCTGCCGTTATCTCCTCAGGCCCCTGGCTCTTTACCATTATCGCCTTAGGCAGTATGGAGATGTTCGGCAGCCTGTTTGTCTCCCACGGCCTACTTAGCGATTTTCGCCTGGTGGTGATCTATAACTTTGGCTTTTCCCTGGTTACCACGGGTCCGGTCTACATGGTCTGCACCCGCTATTTGTCCGATCTGATCTATGCCAAAAAGGTGCAGCATACACCGGGTATGCTTATGGGTAGTCTGCTGTTAATTCTTGTCTATCAGGCGGTGATCAGTGGCTGGTTCTATTTTTATCAGGTAGAGATGCAGCCCTACTTCCGCTGGGCCGCCTTTATCAACTATCTGCTGATCTGTTTGATCTGGCAGGTAACCATTTTTTTAACCGCCCTAAAAGATTATACCGCCATCTCCATCACTTTTGCCCTGGGGTTAATATTGGCCCTGCTGGCGGCCATTGCCATGGTCCCCCTGTTTGGGGCGGCGGGTATGATGACGGGGTTTAATATAGGTCTGCTTATTATCTTTAGCAGCATCTGCGCACGTATCTTTGCCGAGTTCCCCTACCCTTTTATCCAACCCTTTGCCTTTCTCTCCTACTTTCGACGCTATTGGGAGCTGGCTGCGGCGGGGGCTCTTTATAATCTGGCCAGTTGGATCGATAAATGGGTGATGTGGTTTGCCCCTGAGCGTGAGTACAGCCCAGCAGGCATGTTCTCTTTCCCCAACTATGACACACCCATGTTTCTGGCCCTGCTCACCGTCGTGCCCGCTATGGCCTATTTTCTGTTTAATATTGAGACCGCCTTTTTTGAGCGTTATCTCAGCTTTTTCCGCAACATTGGACAGCACAGCACCTACGCCCATATTCGCAACAGCCATCAGGCCATTTTGCGGGTGATCTATAGTAATGGTCGCAACCTTATTATCATTCAGGGTGGGATCGCTTTTGTGGCCATTATGACCGCCCCAAAACTACTGCCTATGCTGCATTTAAGCCATCTTCAACTGGGAATTTTTCGGCTCGCTGTGCTGGGCGTTTTTTTCCAAACCTTAAGCCTCTTTTTAATGGTGGTACTCACCTATTTTGATGCCCGCAAGCTGGTGGTGTGGGTTTTAATGACCTTTTTAGTCACCAATTTGCTCTTTTCCATCATCAGCTTAAATCTGGGGTTCACTTACTACGGCCTGGGTTATGTGCTCTCAACCATCATCACCTTTGCCACCGCCTTTATGGTCACTCTCAGGTTTATCCACAAGCTGCCCTATATGACCTTTGTGCGTAATAATACCTCCATAACCTAACCAGACCAGAGAGACATCAATGGAGGTTAACCCAGCCTCTCCTCAGCGAAGGCTTCATCGTTATCCCCCCTTACCTGCCCCCCCAATCACAACACGACCACAGTGATGGACTGTTCAGAACAACGTGTATGATCTTGAAAAATCCACCGACACAAAGCAACCGCCCCGACGGCGAGAACCTGCAACTCTGGGATCAGCTTTTTGTGTACAGGAGTTAAGGCTCAACGTGAAAAACTGCGTTCCGCCAATGGACGATTTTTTAAAGCTTTTCAAGTGATTTTTTGGTGCAAAAAGATAGGCCCTTTTAATGGCTGAATGCATAAACAGCAAACGGACAGACCCAGCAGGAGGCGGGCATTGTGACCAAAACCAGCACATGTACCGCTTGAGTGATGGTGTGAGGCCCAATATGGCCAGACAAGGCGATGGAAACCTTGTCATTCGGGCACGATTAAGTACTGGTGAGGGGGATGGGGTTATCGAAAGCGATCCACAACTCTCTCAGCCATTTCATGAAAAGGCATCCACGGGGGCTTGACCACCGTCACAGCGACAAGCCCCCTCATGCTCTCACTGCGGCCAGTGATACTGAAACCACTATGCATGCTGCAAACCGGATGCTTTATCAGATGCTGGCAAGATAGAAAATTAGCGATATGGTGCAGGGCTAGTGTAGCGAAAAACGCCCTACCACCCTACCCATCCGTCAACGCTCTATTACTTACGGATGGTTAGGGAGGAAGGGACAAGCAAGCCCCAATCATAATCACATACTCAGTAGTTACCCACCCAGGAGAGCACATAGAAGGTGCCGACTAAAATGACCACAGCGAGTACTCTGTGTAGCCATCTTGACCCCTGGCTATGAACATTCTCTTTGGAGATGGCCAGCTGCTCTTCATCGGTCAGGTCCGGCAGTTCATGGTGACACTTTTTACAGATATAGACCTCGACAGAGCCACTCTCACCACAGGCCGGACATATGCGCTGTCCTTGTAGCTTTCTACCCACAACCGACAGTCCCAGCACGATCGGCAGTGGACTCAAGGTTATGGAAGCTAAACAATACCACAGCACACTACGTTTCAGCAGATACGCCAGCACCCCGACTAATACGTTGATCAGTATAACAAGGGCGATAATTCCTACTTCAGCGGCTTCCAGTCCAAACATTGCATTCCCCAAATCGATAACATCATAGACCTCTGATTCGCGCTTGGTCAGGTTGATCTGCCAATGAACAAAACAAAGGTACCCGTGTGGATGACTCTACGCCCACACATTCAATTTCTAAATGCTGTGGCTCAATAAACGGTCGTCCACACTGAGAAAGCCGGTCTTATTTTAAGGACTCACTGCCTGTGTTGGCGAATGGGCGGGAGATATGGACGACAGCGTTAGGCAGCAAGAAAGAGATTAAACCATGAGGATGTCACTTAGCAAAGAGCGTTAGGCTATCGTGGTGCAGATTTCCTACCACCCCCGCCGTGAGGCAGGAATAAAGCGTATTGTCTCCTCTGATGGTGCGGACATTACCCACGCCCACCCACCACACTGAGGTGGGTACACTTTCTTATGAGGCACCCCTGTCAACCAAATTCCGGTGGGCTGTTTTCCATATTTCCATAGCCCACAGGAACCCCACACATTCCCTCAGGGCTGTGGAATGGTGGGAAACAGCCCAATGTGGGAACTCGGTATTAACGTACACCGCTGTTTGGTTGAGTATGGTGTTCGCGTCAGCAGGAGGCGGGTTGCCAGGATCAAACGCAAACTTGGTCTGGAGTGTAAAGCGCAGCGTTGTTTCAAGGTCATCACGACGGATTCAAATCACTCTTTGCCAGTAGCGCCAAACCACTTGAACCGTGAGTTTACCGCTGAGCGGCCAGATCAGGCATATGTGGGCGATATCACCTACGTTGCGACCAAAGAAGGCTGGCTCTATCTGGCTGTTTGGATAGACCTTTTTCACGTAGCGTTGTTGGATGGTCTATGGACGACCACATGAAGGCATCATTGGTAACGGACGCCCTAAGAATGGCCTGCTTCAAGCGTAGGCCACCAGTAGGCTTAATGGTCCATAGCGATAGAGGAAGCCAGTACACATCTAATCTTTTCACTGGCCTGCTCAAAGAGAAGGGATATCTCCAAAGCATGAGCCGTCTTGGAGACTGCTGGGATAACGCACCAGCGGAGAGCTTTTTTGGCACATTGAAAACTGAGTTGATCGGAGGTTTTGTTTTCAACTCTCGTGAAGAGGCTAAGCAGGCCATCTTTGAGTACATCGAGGTCTTTTATAATCGCTATAATCGCCAGAGGAAGCATTCAACCATCGGCTATATGACCCCTGAACAGTGTGATCTGGCATTCCCAGTTTCTGCGTAAAAAACCGTCCAGAAAAGTGTTGCCCCATCAGGCAAATAGGGAGAGCTTCAGGCGGATTATCCCCGACAGTGACCGCAGCCCCTCCACATTTTCAAGATCACTTAAAACCATGCGGCACATGGCATCCAGCGCCGATTGAGCGGCATCCAGTTCTAACAGACGAAAAATCTCAGGGGAGAGCACCTCTGTTTGGCATTGGTCTTCTGACTCTGAAAAACCAAGGTGCAAGTCATCCAAATCCCGTATCAAGCCCCACAGGCCAGTCCCTTTACAGCGTCCTTCACTGGCACACTAAATTCTGAATGTCTTTCTTTTCATGTGCTTCAGCCAATCACAACAGACCAAGGCTCTATCTGCCTGGACCAACCATTACACCCATGATCGACCTCATCGTGGCGTTGGCTGTGACAACACAGTTCTGGACATCAACCTCAAAGCTATTCGTGATGGCCCCATCCTATACAAAGAGAGGTTTGGTGGAATCATCAAGTCCTCTCACCAAGGGGCGGCATAAGGTGTAGGCTAAAAAATAGTTTGTTCACATTTGGGGCCCCTCAACCATCCCATGGCTTCACCCACAGAGCATCGAACCTTACTCTTTTGCATTGATTTAACCCGAATTTTTCATGACGGATTGACGGAAGGTGGTTCCAGGCCAGTCATGGCTGCGTTGCATGGGGCCGCACAATGGTGATCCCTCATCAAAGAACCGGGTTAGAGTTCCCGTAACGCTTCTTCGCTCATTCGACGTAGAGGTTTGAGGATATAGTGAAGCAGGCTGCGTTTGCCTTGGATCAGGTCAACGCCTACATGCATACCGGGCATGATCACATTATCGGGATTATCCCCCAGATGATTGCGGCTGGTTCGAATGCGGACTTTGTAGAAAGCCTCGCCTTTATCATTTTCATGAGTATCAGGACTGATAAAGTCCACTTCACCATCCAACCCGCCATAGATGGCAAAATCATAGGCCGTAACCTTTACCACCGCCTTCTGTTTGGGGCGGATAAAGGCGATATCCTGGGGAGCAATGGCGACCTCAACCTGCAGCACCTTGGAAGCTGGCGTGATCTCCATGATCTCTTGCCCAGGCTCGATGACGGCACCTTGATGTTTAACAGCAACCTTATTGACGATACCATGCATAGGGGCATGCACCGTACTGCGGTCCACCTTATCCTGCAAAGCACGCTGCTTTTCCGTCAAAACAATCCGTTCCGACTGGGTTTGGCGTAATGCCTCGGCGATCTCTGCCAAGCGCTGTTTGTGGTGATCAATCCGTGCGCTTTTAAAACCAGCTAGGGTTTTACTTAGGGCGATCTGCTTCTCTCGACGCTCCTTCAGCTCCATGGAGGCCTGATGTACAAAATCATCTTGCAATTTGGCCAGCCGCCCTTCGGTCTCCAGAATATGACGACGTAGTTTTAACAGACTGATCTCAGAAGCCGCACCTGCTTTTTCCAACTGGGCATTGACCCGATACTCCCGCTGTAAGGTCTTGAGAAGTAGACCTAAACGTTTGGCTTCTCCCTTACGGTGTTTGTGTCGCACATCATAAAAACGCTTTTCCCATTGCACAATCTCTAGCGCTCTGTGCCGCAACTCATGGGAGAAGGTCAGTTTCTCACCCTTTACTTCAGCCTGAAGGCGCACAATCGTAACGGCGTTCTCCATCATTTCAAGTTCAGTGTCCACAATCTGCTGATCATAGGCCCGCACCTTCTCCTGATGCTGTTGCCGACGGGCTTCAAATAGGCGTTGCTCATTTTCCAACACAGACTGTTCCGCCCCCTCCCCCTGAAAACGATCCCCCGCCACTTCGGCACGCAGACGTTGCAGGGTGACATCCAACGAGGCACGCATCTTTTGGTTCTGCTGCAACGCCGCCAAATAGGAGCTGTTATCGATCCTTAGCAGCATCTGCCCTGCGCGCACCCGAGCCCCCTCCTCCACCCTCAATTCCGCCAGAATACCCCCTTCAAGATTGTCCACCACATGGATCTCATCCGATGGCACCACCGAGCCAGAACCCCGGGTCACCACCTCCAACTCCATCTGCGATGCCCAGATCACAAAGGATAGAAGAAGCCCCAACAGCGTCAGCAACAACATACGGGCCGATGCATGATCCTGCACCATCCAAGCCTGGGTCAGGGCGTTGGCAAATTTAAGGTCCTTACCCATCACGCACGCCCCTTTTGGCCACGGGCTTGTTGATTCTCCGCCAACTGTTGCAAGACCTTGTCACGGGGACCATCCATGACGATGCGTCCTTGATCCAAAATAAGGATGCGCTCCACCAGCGACAGCAGATCTGGCTGATGGGTGCAGAGAATCAGGGTTTTATCGGCCAAACGACGCTGCATGCGTGCAATGAACTGAATCTCCATGGCCTTATCCAGGGCCGCAGTCGGTTCATCCATGAGAACAAGGTTGCCCTCATTGGCCAGCGCTGCGGCCAAGGCCACCATCTGACGCTGACCACCAGAGAGTTGGCTGCCTAGCTCCCCCACCTGAAGATCCAAGCCCTGATCTTGCCCCTGAACAAGCTCTTCAAGCCCGCTATCGTGCAAGAGAGATACAAATGTTTCATCACAGATCAATGGGTTAGCCAGCTTGATATTATCCCGCAGAGAGCCTAGAAACAGGCTTGGGTTTTGCGGCAGGTAGGAAATATTGTTGCGTAGGTCGGCCACATCCAACTGACGGACATTCACCCCATCCAACCGTAGCGAACCTTCATCCACAGCATAATAGTCCATCAGCAGACGCAGTATGCTGGTTTTGCCCGAACCATTTTTGCCCAAAATGGCAATTTTCTCACCCGCTGCAACCTTGAAGCTCACCCCATCCAACGCCTTAGCACTCTGCTTGGGATAGGAGAAGGTGACATCCTCAAACTCAAAACCACCACGTAACACCGGTCGCGAAAGCAGTGACTTATCCAGCCCCATCTCATTCTCTTTGGCCATAAACTGATCGATATTCTCCAACGCCATGCGCATGCCCTGATAGCGGGAAGCCAAACTCGTGACCACGCCCAGGGGTTGCATCGCCCGCCCGGTCAAGATGACACAGGCGATCAGCCCGCCCATGGTCAGATCCCCGGCAAACACCGCATAACACCCCCAAAAGACCAGCACCATGGTGGTCAACTGCTGAACGAACACCGTCGCCTGTTGGGCTAAAGATCCCCAAAATTTGGTCTTCATGCTATTGATGGCCAACACACCAGTGACACGCTCCCATTTACCCCGCAACACACCCTGAGCACCCAGCGCCTTGACCTGCTCCAGCGCGGTGAGGCTCTCTACCAAAATGGAGTGTTTATAGGAAGCCTCCCTCAGCGCATCATTGACCAATCGCTTCATGGGGAGTTGCAACAGCACATTGATTCCCAAAAGGATCATGGCCGCCCCTAGCACCACACTGCCCAGGGGTCCGCCGATCATGAAAATCACAGCAACGTAGAGCAGAACAAAGGGTGCATCAATAAAGGCAGTTAAGGTGCTGGAGGTAAAAAAGTCCCGCACAGAATCAAAATCACGGATGACACTGGCAAAGGAGCCGGAAGAACCCGGCTGATTGCTCAACCTGACATTCATCACAGCGGAAAAAATCACCGAGGAGAGAATCACATCAGCTTTTTTTCCCGCGACATCCACAAAATAGGCACGCAACACCTTGAGAAGAAAATCAAACAGGTAGGCCACCGTAACGCCGATAGAGAGGGCCAGCAAGGTGATCTCAGCTTGATTGGGAATGACCCGGTCATAGACATTCATCACATAGAGGGAGGAGACGATGCCCAGCAAATTACCCACCAAGGAAGCCACCGCTACATGGAGGTAAAGACTCTTGAAACGGAACAACACCGTACGAAACCAGCCGTGACGACCGGCCAGGGCATCTACATATTTGCGGATTTCATCCCCGCTATCGAGAAAGATATCCTTGATGTAGATCGCCTGCCCGGCATAGAGGTGTTGTAGCTGGGCCAGACTCATGTAGACCGGGCTTTTTTCACCGCCAGGCAGAATCAATTCCAGTTGCTGGTCCTGCCTGCGCATGAGCAGTGCGGCACCCTCTTTTAGAAGCACAATGACCGGCAACACTTCGGTCGGAATCTCCTCCAAGTCAACAGTCTGATACTCGGCATGAAAGCCGGCACGGGCCGCCGCTTCGGTGAAGTTGGCAGCATCCATCCCCCCCTCATCCAGCGGCAGATTAGCTGTCAGAGCATGGGGGGAATAGGTACGCCCCTGCTGTCCGGCCAGATAGGCCAGACAGGATGCCAAAGGGTCCACGGTTACGTGTTTTTTCATGACCATCGCCTCAATTTCAGCGCGGCTTAGGCCACATTGATGCCCTGTTCGATGAGAACATCGCCATTGGATATGGAGCTGTGGGAATAGAGATCAAAGCTCACACCATCCACCACCACATCGGTGCCGGAATCGGCAAAATCGGGGAGGTTCACCGTATCCGACCCATCCCCCAAAATGCGCAGCAGATCGGTGGTGGCATCATCGGTGGAGGTACCACCGGTGGTGTCATCAGAAACATCCCGATGGCTGGGCAGATCCAGCACATCATCCAGCCCCAGGGTGAGGGCGCTGGTGCCGTTGCCATCCCCCATATCGATGGCTTCAACCCCCTCCACCGCATTGAGCAAGGCAACATCGGTGAGATCCAAATTGATATTGGAATCGGAAAAGAGCAGCGTGTCGATGCCACTGCCGCCATCAATTTTACGGAAATCATTGGAAGTGATGCCGATGGTATCGTTGCCACCGGTGGCCCGAACCGTATCACCCGTTGCAACACTCGTGAAGGTATCGTTCTGGGCACTTCCCACAAAGTTCTCTGCCGCTGAACTACCGGTTCCATTGGAGGTTAATTTAATATTTCCACCATAGACACCGCCCCAAATGATATGTGTGGAGTAGTAGGTACCTAATGCAATATCATCAAACCCATCACCATTCACATCCCCAAGCGAACTGATGTTTGTTCCAACAGACTCTCGGAGCCATCCTTCGGGGAGTTGGTCAGCGGGGCGTCCTTCTATGATTATGCCATTGGAGCCATCGATCGCGTCCAAGGAGAAGCTGCTGCCTATATTTTCTCCGCCAAACACAAGATAACTTCGACCCGCATATCTGGTTCCATCCTCCAACGCATATCTTGGATAGGAGAAGTGTAGATCATCGTACCCATCCCCATTAAAATCCCCGATAAACTGGGATTTGTACGTCAAATATTTCTCGCCTGCTACGACAAAGCCTTGAGAGGCATCAATCGCCCCCCCCACGCTCCAGGTGGCTGGCAGGTTGGCGGAGCCATAATAGAGATAAACGCTACTACCTTCGACAGTTAGAACATCATCATAACCATCGCCATTAAAGTCCCCGGACCCCAGCGCGAGACCAGCGTCAAAGGTGAGACCATCCGCAGCAGTTAAACTATTTACAGTGTTGTCTATGGCATTGCTTTCATTGCCATAAACCATGTAATCAACCGAATCAGCACGTAGGATAAGGTCGTCGTAGCCATCACCATTAAAATCACCACTGGCAATGAACTCTTCACGGGATTTTTCACCGACAAAGCTAGCATTAAAATGTTCGACGGTTGAACTGGATGTTGAAGATTTCAGGGTAAAATTAGAGAAGCTCGATTTACCCCAAACAATCCAACCTTCATCCCCCCCGTTGAAACTGATGGTTAAATCATCATACCCATCTCGGTTGTAGTCACTTGCCGTCACCCTCGCTATGGAAGAAGCGTTCAAATAACCTAATCCAGTGACACCATTCTTAATGAAGATGTCCGATACGGTCCTTTGATCTTCAACGGCAGCCCATCCAGCCGTTTTACCAAAGATAATATCGACACCATGTAGATAATCCCCAACTTCATTCACATCTCGATCGATGGCGATATCGTCAATACCATCCCCATTCACATCGCCAAGCAGATGTATCTCCCCTACTTGAGCATCGCTCTGATCCGTGGTAAGCCGAAAACCATTGCTTCCATCCAGTGCGGTGAGATCAACCCCTAACACCGCGTTCCCTTTTAACGCGGTATTGCCAAAAACGATCGAGGTTACCCGCTCATAAGAGAAGAGAGGAACGCCCCCCCACGTTGCTCCACTTTGCGAACTACTAAGAACATCCGCCTCCACATAAAAATCATCGATGCCATCACCATTCAGATCGCCAACAGATCCAGCATAGAAAAATTTGGTGTTTGCCTGAGAGGCATTATTCCCATCGATATCCGCAAGGGTGAACTTAATGTCACGGGCTCCGACGATGGTTCCACTGGCGGTTGTTGAGGTAAAGGTGCCATCGGTGACGGTTAAGTTGAAGCTACTCTCGCGGGCTTCAGCATCGTAAAACATCACGTTTCCCGCTTTAAGATCCGCTAAATTAAAGGTGGATGCGGCCACGCTATTCAGACGTATTTCTCCATTGGAAAGATTGCTCACCGTAAAGATCAGATCACTGTCCTGGGTATGGGTATCGGCATCGGACACGGCCAGCATACTTTCAGTAATAACCTGCTCTTGAGCGGGTTTGTAGCTGATTTCAGCCCTGGAAATGGTCGGGGTATGATCATTGACTGGGGTATAGGGGATGCTACCAGTGGTAGCAGCACTCTCCTTGACCCCATCGGAGACGGTGACGGAGAAAGCAGGGGTGGTCTCGGAGCCATCATGCACAAAATCAACCTTGTTATCCGCCACATCTTTCAGGGTAAAGGAGGCGGCATGCTGACCTGACAATTGAAAGCTGCCGCCACTCACCGTTGCTGAAAAGGTCAGATCGGCAGAGGTGGTGATCAGCGTATCCCCATCCGCGGCATTGAGCATGGCGGTGGTGATATCCAACGAGTCACCTTCGGTCACAGCGAAAGCCGCCGCCGAGATGGTTGGGGTGTTGGCATTGATGTTGGGGAACAGGCCATCCTGAATTTGTAGTTTGGCCGCACCGTTGTTATAGACATGGTAGGTGGAACCACCGATCACCTCATCGGCCCCTTGGCTGAAGCCATCTTCAAAGATGGAGACCCGACCACTGCTGCCATCCACCCGCAACGTATTGGTGGTGGTTGAGAGGTTGAGAATTTCTGACAGATCCAGGGTAATTTCAGCCCCCGACGCGCCCAGGTCGATGATCTCAACGTTTTCAATCCGGCTGTCCGCCATGGCGGTAAAGTCCAGGGAGCGACTGGTTGTCAGGGTGTCCGTACCATGGCCACCATCGATGCGGAAAAAGTCGGTCTCCGCAATGGTGATCTGGTCATCCCCAGCTGCCGCCCGTACCGTATCCCCGGAAGAGATGGCCCGATAGGTATCGGTGCTGCTGGTACCCATAAAGTGGTCAACAACACCGCTCTCACCCGTTTCCACCGCACCTGAAACCGAGCTTTTCAACACCAGGGTTGAGGAAGCCCCACTAAAGTCCCGCCCCAAAATGGTGTAGGCGTCGTTGTTGGAGCCGTAGCCATCGGCCACACCGAGGATAAGATCATCAAAGCCATCACTATTGATATCCCCCTGTCCAGCAAAAGCGGTGATATTATAGTTGGCATGGCGCAGATCACCGATGATTTTGACCCCATCAGATCCATCAAAATTCAAGCTAGAGACATTGAGGCTGGCCCCAAAACCCGCAGATTTACCAAAGATCAGCAGCGCTTCGTTATCGCCATGGTTATTGACCATAATGTCATCATAGCCATCTCCATTGACATCCCCCACCATGGCGACGACATCACCCAAGCTGTCTCCGGCACTCTCTCCCACAATGCGTGAGCCGTTGCTGCCGTCCAGTGCCGTGTTCAAATCCAAATTGGTAAAGCCGGAGGCCTTGCCATAGAGAAGATAGGCTGAACCGGCATCGGAACCCCCGGCATCGTTATCCGGAGCACCCACGATGATGTCGTCATAACCATCACCGTTGATGTCGCCGCCACCGGAAACGCTTATTCCCAGATCATCCCCGGCGTTTTCACCGTTGATCTCAAAACCGTTACTGCCATCCAGGGTGGTGGTATCCAGATTGATATCCACACCCGTGGCGCTGCCAAAGAGGAGATAGGCCTCGCCATCATCAGTGGCCTGACCATTGGCCAGCGATGCACCGATGATCAGATCGGCAAACCCATCACCATTGACATCCCCCGCTACGGAGACGCTGTCACCTAGCTCATCACTGCCATCCCGACCCCAGATCACAAAGCCATCTAGCGTACCGTCGACGATATCATCTACAAAAAAGTCACTGAAGGGATCACTCTTACCGTAGATGATATAGGCCTCCCCCCCATCGGTAACACCATTCTCAAAGCCATTGCCACCAGGGGCAGTGATCAGCATATCGTCGTAACCATCGCCATTCATATCTCCCACACCAGCGACAGCCCGCCCTAAATAGTCATAGTTGGAGGAGCCGGAGATCTCAAAGCCCGTCACACCATGGGCACCGCTGCCGTTATAGTCACTGGCGGTCTGAAAATCGATACTGGAGCCGAAGCTGCCGGACTGGCCGTAGATCACATAGGCCTCACCCTCTTTGCCGTTGCTGCTGTCATCTTCCGCCAGACGGGCACCGACCAGGATGTCATCATAGCCATCACCATTAATGTCCCCCAGGCCGGTAACATCCTTGCCCAAGGTGTCGTTAGAGTGGCGACCGATGAGCAGGAACCCTTTGGAGCCATCCCCCCCGTTGAGATCATTTTCAGCAATATCCCCAAAACCTGAGGCTTGACCAAACACCACATAAGCATTACCGGCGTCACTTCCTCCCGTATCCCCCAGACGTGCACCGACGATGTAATCATCATAACCATCGCCATTGATATCCCCCAGAATATCAACTGACTCCCCCAGGCTGTCCGAACTGCCATCCCCGGCTATCTTCTGGGTCTCTACCGCAGCACCAACGGGCTCCTCTTCCAGATAGAGACTGGCAACCTGGGCAGCATCATGCAGGTTCAAGGTAACATTGGCACTACCGGACAGGGATCCGTCGCTCACCGACACCTGCAAGGTTTGTGGGGTTGCCCAAGCAGAAAAATCGATATCCGACCCCGCTTTTAAGGTGATCTGACCTTGGTCATCCACCTCAAAGGCATCGTTAGGGTTGGTGGTGATGCTGTAGCTGTAGCTACGGGTCAACCCGGCATCATCGGCATCGGTAAAGGCGATTTGATGGATAACCGAATGGGTATTGATGCCCTGAAACAACTCAGCAGTGGCCGCAGTCACCACGGGGGCATGATCGTTACTGACCGGTTGTTGGACATTGACGGTTATCGTTCCATAGCCAAACCCCTCGCCATCCCCCACCGCGACCGATAGGGTATGGCTGGCCTGGGTGGCATAGTCGAGTTTGCCCACCTCATAAGGGGTGATCTCACCTGTGCTTGCGTCGATCCTAAACTGTCGGTTTTCATCGTATGCCGCCTTGGAGCCATCCGCCCAGGCAAACTGGTAGGAGGTTGCCCCATTGGCGGCCACCGAGTCGGCATCGGTAAAGGCAACGGTGTGGATCACGGTGCTGGCGGCGGCGGATTCCGCCACACTTGCCACCACATCGGTGACATCCGGGCGGTTGTCGTTGATGTCATCAATATTCAGGGTGAGGTTGTAGAGGGCGGACGTATGGCCTGCTGCATCGGTGGATTGAAAGCCAATGGTGTAGGAGGGTGTGGTTTCATAATCGAAACTCTGCCCACTCTTCAGATAGAGCGCATCGCCACGCATTTCGAATAGATTGCCAGGGTTGCTGACAATATCCACCGAGCTCCAGGTTGTACCACTCTGATCGCCGAACTCGGTATCCAGCGCGGTTACCCTAAACAGAGCCGAGGTCGCATAGCCCGAAGCTTCGGTAAAACTGCCCGTCTGGGTCCCTGCGTTCCAGGTGGCTTGGGCGGAGATTTTTTCCACGCCAATGGTGGGGGCCGCTTCGTCTACATTGTTAATGGTGATGGTCAGGTTAGCCGCATCCGAGGTGTTGACCCCGTCGCTGACCTGGGCGGTCAAGGTGTAGGCATCTGTTGTTTCATAGTCCAAGGATTGACCCGCCACCACACTCAGTTCACCGGTGGAGGCATCGATCTCGAACAAGCCGCCTGCACTGTCGGTCAAAGAGAAGGTAAACGAACCGGAATGGATATCGATGTCCTGCAAACGCACGGCACCAAAGGCGCCATCCGTACTGGTGGCATCCTCATAAAGGGAGAACGCAGCCGCTTCACCACCCAGAATAATCGGGGCCATATTATTGATCTCATCCACCTGGGCCACATCAATGGTCAAGCTCTGAGTGGTGGTATTACTCGCGGCATCGGTGGCTGAGACCACCACCTGATGCTGGGTGGCGGTGTCATAATCCAGGCTCTTATCGGCACCCAAGATCAAAGCGCCGCTGCTGCCATCTATGGCAAAAAGGCTGCTGGCATCGGTGACAATGGCATAGGTTAAGACCGTCGAAGTATTATCCGTTGCGGCAACGGACAGAACCAACGATTCCGAGGAGAGGTTCTCCAGCACCTGGATACGCTCCTGACTTTGGAACAGCGGCGCTTCATCATCCACATTGGTGACGTTCAAGGTCACGTTTTGCGAGGTCGCATTGCCTGCCCCATCCGTTACCTGAAGGGTAAAGAGATGACTGGTTATACTTTCATAATCAAGGCTTTTGCCTGACTGCAACGTCACTTGCCCCGCCGTGTCCACCTCAAATAGGTTGGATGCATCGTTCAGGATGGCATAGGTAACCGTGCCATTGTTGCTGTCGGTGTCATTGTAGGTCACCGTGTGCAGTACATCCGCCTCACCCACACTCTCTGCTGCACTTAAGGCCGCTACCGAGGTGATCACCGGCGTAACATCATTCACATCCGTTACCTCAAAGGAGAGGGTCTGAATCTCCGAGGTATGAAGACCATCTGCAACCTTCACTTTAACCGTGTGACTGGCCGCGGACTCATAATCCAAACCCTGCCCGGTGCGCAGACTGATCTGCCCTTGACTGTCGATCTCAAAGAGCCCGGAGAGGTCTTCGGTCATGGTATAGGTGATGTTGCCATGGATGGTATCGGCATCGGTAAAGGTTACGCTGTGCAGGATGCTGGTATCTCCAACCCCTTCGGCCACCGACGCCCCATTGGCGGAGCTGATCACGGGGACCACATCATTCACATCCGTGACAGTAACCGTAAGGGTCTGCTCACTGGAGGTGTTAACCCCATCGCTGACCGTGGCCTTGATGGGGTGACCGGTCGCGGTTTCATAATCCAGACTTTTACCTGAAACCAGGGAGATTTCACCACTCTGGCTGTTCACCTCAAACAGACCACCGCCATCATCGCTCAAGGTGTAGCTCAGTGTGCCCGCGGTGGCATCCCCATCACTGCCTGAAAGGGTATAAAGCACACTGCTGTCAGCCGTATTTTCTGCCGTTGTTAAGGAGGCACTTGTGGCCGCCAGAACAGGTACAACATCGTTGACATCACTGACCGTGAAGGTGATCAGTTGAGATGCCGAGTTGTTAAGACCATCGCTGACCGAGACCGTCGCTGAATAGGTTTTGATGCTCTCATAGTCCAGGGTTTGACCCGGTTTAAGGGTGATCTGACCGCTGCTGTTGATCTGGAACGGGCTGGCAGAAAGGGTGTAGCTGGTAACCCCATTTTGACCGTCGGCATCACTGAAGGTCACGCTGTGCAATACGGTCTGGGAGGTGGCATTCTCCGCCATGGTGACCGCTGCTGCTGACGTAAGGATCGGGGCGTTATCGTTGGCATCGGTTACCGTCAGGGTAATCGTCGCCGCTGTTGAGGTATTTACCCCATCGGCAACGGTGGCCACGACCGTATGGTTGGTGGCGCTCTCATAATCCAGGCTCTGACCGGCCACCAGGCTTATGACGCCGGTTGCTGCATCGATCTCGAACAGCCCGCCACTGTCATCGGTCAGGGCAAATACGGGGGTTGTGCTCGGATCTCGGTCACTCCACTGCACCGTGGTGATGGTGGTGGTGTCATCCACCGTTTCAACGGCGCTACCTGCACTGGCTGCGGCATTGATCACCGGGGCATTGTCATTGACCACATCCGGCTCGGTGACGGTGATATTAAGGGTTTTTTCCGCAGAAACATTCACCCCATCCGACGCTTGAACCTTGATGGCATAGGTGCCAGCGTCTGGTGCATCGCCCAGATAGAAAACCGTGCCATTACTGGTTACGTCAAACAGATCATTGGCGGTATCGGTCAGTTCATAGAAGGTTGTACCGTTGCTGGTATCCTCATCGGTGACCGTAAGGGTAAATAGGGATGTAGAATCCGGCTGCTCATCAAGAATCTGATCTAGGGTGACGATGACTGGGGCGGTATCGTTGACGTCGCTGACGGTAAGGGTGATCTGCTGCCCCGCAGTCTGAAACACGCCGTCACTGGCCACCACCACGATCTCATGGCTGGTGGCGGTTTCATAATCCAGGGTTGAACCGGATTTCAGTGTCAACAGACCCGCACTGTCGATCTCAAAAAGATTGGAGGCATCCGAGGTGATGGAAAAGCTCAACGTGCCGCTGGTGTCGGGGTCCAACACATTGACATCCAGCAGGGTTGTGGTGTCCGAGACCGATTCAGCCACCGTTGCGCTGGCCTGGGAGATGATCTGCAAGGCGTTGTCGTTGGCATCGGTTACGGTCACCTGGATGCTCTGCTCCAACGCATCATTAACGCCATCATTAACCTTCACCTTAAGGTCATAACGGGTTTGACTCTCCCGATCCAGATGTTTGCCCGTCTGTAAGGTGATTTCTCCAGCTTGGTTGATTTCAAACAGATTGGCACTGTCTTCGGTCAAGGTATAGAGCGTAGATCCATTGCTACTGTCGGCATCGCTGAAGCTTAGGGTATGCAGAACATCGGTATCCCCCACACTCTCCAGCGTACTGAAGGCTGCTGCGGAGGTCATCACCGGCACATTGTCGTTAACATCTGTAACGTTAAGAGAAAGGGTCTGCACGGCACTACTGTTGCTGCCATCGTTCACCTGCACCTTAATGGTGTGGCTGGCAGCCTGCTCATAATCCAACGTCTGGCCCAGTTTCAAGGTAATCTGGCCATGGCTATCGATTTCAAACAGTCCCGATTGATCCTCGGTCATGGTATAGAGGGTGGTCCCATTCACCGCATCCGCATCCGTGTGGCGCAGGGTGTGAATCACCGCACGATCACTGATGTTCTCTGCTACCGACACCCCACTGGCAGAGCGGATCACCGGGGCGGTATCATTCACGTCCTGGACGTTGACCGTCATGGTCTGTGTCTGGGAGTCATTACTGCCATCGTTGACCTTAACGGTCAGTGTGTGGCTGGTAGCACTTTCAAAATCCAGTGACAGACCACTCTGCAGAGAGATCTGTCCGGCGCTGTCTATTTCAAACAATCCGCTGGGATCACTGTCCATTGAAAAGCTAAAGCTGCCATTGGCCTTGTCAGCATCGGTGTAGGCAACGGTATGAATGGTGCCGTCTGCAGTGATGCTCTCAGCGGCAAAGGCGGTGGCAACAGAGCGAATAACCGGTGCTTCATCATTGAGATCATTAAGGGCAATCACCACATTCTCAACACTTGAGGTGTTCGCGCCATCGTGCAGTTTAACCTGGATGGTATGGCTTTGGTCAGCCTCATAATCCAGTGTTTTACCTGCCGCCAGGGAGACTTGCCCTGTGGAAGTGTTCATGGTGAACAGACCGTTGGCATCCTTGACCAGCGTATGGGTAAAGGCACCATTGGTGGCATCCACATCGCTGTACTGAACCGTGGTCACGACGCCACTGCTGTTCTCATCAATAGTGACCGAGCTGGCAGCGCCATCGATCACCGGGGCGGTATTGTTTAATAGGTCATAATCAACAACAGAAACAATGACCTGCTGCTTGGCTGAGCTATTGACCCCATCGGACGAAGCGAGTGTAAAGGTATGAAACGTCTTGGTGTCATAATCCAGCGTTTGACCGGACTGTAGGGTGATTTCTCCGCTGCTATTGATCTCAAAAAGATTATCCACATCATCTGTGATGGTATAAACCGTAGCGCCATTAGTGGCAGCCGCATCACGATCGGAAACGGAGACCGTCGTAATCAACGTGGTATCATCAATATTATCCACCACCTCGGTCTGTTTGGTCGCTATAACCGGCGTCTCGTCATTGAGATCATTGAGGGTCAACGTCACATTTTGCGGCAACGAACGGTTGACCCCATCATGGGCCGTCACATTAAAGCTGAAATTTGAATAGCCCTCTTCAAAATCCAGTTTTTTACCCGCTGCAACTTGAATTTGTCCCGCGCTATCAATGCTAAACAGTCCGTCAGGATTATTCTCCAGCGCATAGCTCATGGTGCCATTACTGGAATCCACATCCGAGGTTGTAACGGTATACAGAACCGTGGAAGTATGTGAGGTTTCATCAGATTGAATGGTTGAAGCAGATGTGATGACCGGGGCATTGTCGTTGACATCCACCACATTCAGCTGAATAACACGCGCCGCCGTCTGTCCAGCATTGCTCACCTGTAAGGTAACTTCGTGGGATGTGGCAGTTTCATAATCCAGGGTGTGTCCGGGTTTCAGGGTCAGTTGCCCCTGTTGGTCGATCTGGAACGGTCCTGCCCCCCCCACAATACTGAACTGTTGGGCTGCGTTCTGAGGATTCACCCCTGAAAGCTGGACCTGATAGAGCACATCTCCCTGAGCGACATCCTCCGACTGACTAATCTGTGCACTGGAAATGATACGGAGCTGCTCTGGCTCAGGGTTGATGATGCCATAAGTGGGGTCAAAATCATCATCTGAACGTGGCCTGGAAGCAGACTCTCGTGGCTGTTGCTCGCCATCGATATCACCCAGATTATCTGGCTGCGACTGAAAGCTGTCCTGACGCTGGCCCGTATCGACCTGATCCAGGCGTGATTGGGTTTCTATCCGCCCTTGGCGGGCACCTGCGCTATTTTCAGCCACACTGGGGGTACGTACCTGAGTCTCGGCAAAAAACTCTGGGCTTGAATCCAGGATGGGATCCCGTCCCTCTGTTTCCCCTTGCTCCTGCCCCTGATCTGTTCTGTTTTGGAGTTCACGCTGCGCAGGCCCTGTATCTGGCGCGTCAAGCCCCGGTAGCGTGGCGTTTGTGGGCAACGCGGTAAAGTCAGCAAAGCCTTGCTCATCAAAAAGCTGCTCATTGGCCGAGCTGAGCTTATAGTTGGATCCCGATTGAATCGGCAAATTCAAGGCTTTGGGTGTGCCAAAAAAGTTCTGCAGCACCAACTGCGCCCCAGAGGCCAGCTGAAGAATCAACCCATTGCCACTCTGTTCACCGGATAAAACCGTATCACCGGAAATCTCCAGATTCTCCGCGCCGGTTACATCCATTTGCTCTGAAACATCCACCCTCACGCCATCAATGATCAGAGTGACCGGTGGGGTGGCTTGCGGAGGGATCTGCTCTACCGGTGTGGCAGCTTGCGCCAGTATAATGGGCTGATTATCCGGCTTGATGGGATCGGCCATGATTCACTATCCTCTGATTAGCGGCTTTGGCTGTTGTTCACAGACTGCTCAAGAACACCGGCTTCAAACTGGATATCCATCCTCTTTTGCTGTTCATCAAAGGAGGCCTGGATATAGGATTCCGTGGCATTGAACAGTTCGGATTGAATGTTCAATAGATCGAACAGAGTGCGCTGGCCTGCCACATATTGGCGGCCATAAGCCTCTTTGGCCTTTTCAATTTCACGCTTATTGCTGGCGAAATATTTTAATTCACCCTGGGTCACTTTCAACCCACTGAAGGCCACCGATAGTGAGGTCTGAATGTTGGCTTTTTCCTCTTCGTAGGCCAGGTTGGCCGCCTGGAATAGAGCCCGTTGACGGGATGCTGCCGCCTGATCAGAGCCCCCCCCATAGAGATTAAATTGCAAAGTCAGGTAAGCCCCCAGCTCATTGGAGGTCCCATCAACCCCCGAAACGTCATCCGATTGGGAAGCGACCAACTCAAGCCCCAACTGCGGATAAAAGGCACTGCGCGCTTCAGCCTGGTTGGCTGCGGCGGCATCCACCTGAGCTTTTCTTAAACGCAGCACCGGGTGGCCCTGCAAAGTGTATTGCGGCTGAACCGTCAACAGGTTTTCCGGCAGTGGCGCCAACGTTCCAGGCGCCTCACCGGTGTATTTTGCCAGTTCCACCGCAGCACTCTTACTCTGCTCCTGATAGCGCTCAACCTTTAGTTCTGCCAGGGCAAGGCGCCCTTGGATAAGGTTGGAGGAGGCTGCACTATCCACCTTCAGGGAGACCCGCTTACGCACCAGCTCTGCAATGGTACGATGCGCCTTTAAATTCTCCCGGGCATTGTCCAGCAGCGTACGAAAGCGCTGCATTTTAATGGCATGAGAAATAACAAGATAAATCAACTCCTCACGGGTGTTGATCTGCGTCATTTGGGACTCTTTGGACTGTGCCTTGGCCAGATTGATACGTGCCCGGTTAGCACCAAAATCATAGAGGGACTGGGTCAAGGTTAAAGAGCTTTCACGACGCACCCTATTGCGATGGCTCTCGCCAGCACTGGAGATGGTCGGACTCTCTGAACGCTCCGGTCCGTAGGTACCATCAAAATCAATCGTTGGCAAACGACTACCCTGGGCTGTTTCGATGGCGAAACTGCTCGCATCCACCTGATTTTGAGCCTGTTTGATCGAGGGATAATGGAGGATGGCTTTGGCAATCAACTGATGGATGCCACTCTGTGCATCCGCCATCCCACCGCCCTCACTCAATGTATCTGCATAGCCCTGGCAGGAGATGACAACGACGGCCAAAGCCCCTAAAACACCACGCTTGATTGTTTGCTTCACTTTATTCCCTACCCATTTTTGATGCAGTGATTCATTCCATCCACATAAACACATGGGACGGGGCTCAGATCCCTATCTAATAGTCAAAAGTGATGCCAACCAGAGAACCTATTTATCCTTTTTATTTCAACTACTTTTAAATACTACAAACCCTTACACCCGAACATCTTTTGATCGATATCGATCAGCAAACACTTATTAGGTTATGCTCACCCTACTGTTTGCTCTGTTTTCAACCATTGATCGAAAACGAACCATGATCGATTTCGATCAACCTTTGAAAGTTTGATCGAATAGATTTACACAGGGTAGTAAGGGGAGCGTATTAAGTGGGTATGCAATGCCGCAGCTATGGCCCATGCAGGCGCTCAGCCGCGCTCACCTGTTGAGCCTGCCATTTGCACATGGAGATCTCTTTTGATACGCATTAAACAGATAGGGCGATGGAGCATACTGCTGTGGTTCATGGCACAGTTGATGGTCCCCTGTTCCAGTCTGGCGGCGTCCCCCACCCCACAACACGATCAGCAACAGGGCATCGCTACCGAGCAGAGCCTTGAACTGACCGCCGAGGAGCAAGCATGGCTGGCGAACCATCCGGTTATTCGAATAGGTAGCGACCCCAATTTTCCACCACTGGATTTTATCGAAAATGACGAAGCCTCTGGGCTATCCACCGACTTTCTCAAACTGATTTTTAAAAAACTTGGCCTGGAGGTGAGGTTTATCACCGACAAGGAGTGGAAACAGCTAACAGAGATGGCGCGCAAGAAGGAGCTTGACCTACTGCACACCCTAATGAAGACCGATGAGCGGGAACAGTTTCTTCATTTTACGGTGCCGTTTATCCGACAGGCCAGCACCTCGGGCATTTTTACAAAAAAAGGGTCCGGAAAAATATCAGGTATCGAAGATTTGGCGGGTAAACGGGTTGCGGTGGTGAAAGAGTATTTCCACAAGAATATTCTCAAACAGCACTACCCTAAACTGAAGTTGGTGGAGTTCGATAACCTTAAAGAGGGGTTGGTGGCTGTCTCCATGGGACAGGCTGACGCGCTGATTGTGCGCAAATTGATCGGGGATTGGATTCTTCAACAACACCTGATACCCGATGTCGAAGCGGTCGCCAGAACGGGGGACCCCAGGCTTGATGATCGTCACTGGCGCATGGGGGTGCGTAAGGATTGGCCCCTCTTCGCCTCTATTCTCAACAAGGCCATTCAGTCGGTTAGTCAGGCGGAGTACAACCAACTTTTGGCCAAATGGATCTTCCACACCTCCCCACAGAATCACAGCCAGGACTATCCGATCCCATTCACCCCACAGGAGATAAGCTATCTGAAGAATCAGGTGAACCTGACCTACTGTGTTGACCCAACCCGAATGCCCTTTGAACGGATCAACAGTAAAGGCCAAGCGGAAGGTCTCACCATTGACCTGATGCGCCTGATGGAAAAGCGCCTGGGTATTAGCCTGCGATTGGTGCCGACCGAAACGGTTAAACAATCCCTGGCTTTTCTTCAAAGTGGCCGTTGTGAGATTCTCTCTTCAGCAGCCAGGCTGGATTTTCAGCAGCAGACACGCACGCTAACCCAACCATACAGCGCCTACTCTCTGGTTGCGATTATCCGCAATGACGAGGCGTTTATCGAGAATCCTTCAGCGTTCGGCAACAGAATTCTGGGGGTTGCGGAAGGCTCCGTATATCGCAAGGCAATAAAGGCTAGCCACCCTACGCTGACCATCCAAACGCTACCCAGCATCGCAGACGGTTTGCAACAAGTTGCAGACGGACGCCTGTTCGCTTTTGTGGATACCCTACCCTCTCTCAACTACACCCTGCGCCGTCAGGGCATTGAAGGTCTGAAAGTGGGCAGCAAGCTGGATGTTCGACTCAATCATACCATGGCTGTGGGTGAGCAACAGCCCGTGGAACTGGTCACCATTCTGAATAAAGCGCTGGCCAGCATCTCCAATGAGGAGAAGCAGATCCTGGCCGATAAGTGGTTCTCCATCAAAATTGAAAAGGTGGTTGATTTCACACGTATCTGGCAAATTCTGACAGCTATTTTCACCCTGTTGCTCATCACCCTATACTGGAACCGGAAACTGACTCGGCTGAACCAGACGCTTGAAAAAGCCAACCAGGAGATCAACCGGGCCCGCACGGATGCCGAACAGGCTAACCGGCACAAAAGTGAGTTCATTGCCAACATGAGCCATGAAATACGCACCCCGTTGAATCCCATTATCGGCCTGACCCACCTGGCTCTGCAATCAGAACCTCATGAGCGTACCCGCGCCTATTTGAACAAGATTCAACTCTCCACCCAACTGCTTTTGCAGATTATCAATGATGTTCTGGACTTCTCCAAAATTGAAGCGGGTAAGCTGATGGTGGAGAAGGTTGCTTTCTCGCCCGCTACAGTGCTGCACAGTGTGTCGGCGCTTTACCATGAGAAGACCCAGGAAAAAGGGCTGAATTTTCAGCTCCACCAACCGGAATGGGCAGCGCTTTATCTGCTGGGAGACCCTCTGCGGCTTGAACAGGTGTTGAGTAATTTGATCTCCAATGCCATCAAGTTTACCCAACACGGTTTTGTCCGCATAACAGTCACCAGGGAAGAGAGTGTAACGGGTCTTTATCAGCTTAATTTTGCGATTGCTGACAGCGGTATCGGTATGGATGCACAACAGGCCGAGGAAATCTTCAAAGCCTTTTCCCAGGCGGACGGCACAACAACCCGAAAATATGGGGGGACAGGCCTGGGTCTCTCCATCAGTCAGCGTTTGGTTCACCTTATGGGTGGTTCACGGATTGAGGTTACCAGCACCCCAGACCAGGGTTCCTGTTTCTCATTCAGCCTGACGTTACCAACCGCCCAAGCCAATGAAGCTGTGTTGCCCATCAACCCTACCTCCACAGCAAGTAGCTGGATACAGTTTAATCCCTGTACCGTACTGCTGGTAGAGGACAATCAACTCAACCAGTATTTAATCCAGGAGCTTCTGGAATATAAGGGGATTGATGTAGAGGTGGCCAACAATGGCAAACTGGCCTTGGATCAATTGCAACAGCAGAGCTATGATCTGATTTTGATGGATATTCAGATGCCACAAATGGATGGTTTTCAAACCACCGAGGTGATCCGGAGCCACCCCCAATGGTCGGAGATTCCCATCATAGCCCTCACCGCTCACGCCTTTCTGAGTGATATCCAGCAGTGCCTTTCTGTAGGCATGAACGATCATGTCGCCAAGCCCATCGATCCCACCAAGCTTTATGAAACACTGAGAAAGTGGCTTCCCACTTTTGAGCAGGAAGAGAAAACCCATAACGAGCAAGCTCCGACCAAGGATACCGACATCCTCTATGGCCCAGAATATGGCATCGACCTGGACAAAGCCCTGGCCGCTGTGGCTGGGCATCGCGATCTGCTGCGTAAACTGCAGATGAGATTTCACCAAAACTATCAGGACACGATCCCCGCTCTGCGGCAGCAGCTTGCAAAGCATGATTATGAGACGATGAAGCAGACCCTCCACCGCTTAAAAGGGGTAACAGGCTCCATTGGTGCAAACCAGCTCTATCAAGCCACCATAGAGATGGAGAATCTGCTGTTGACAGAGCAAACCGATCAGATTGAAACAGCTATGGATACCCTGGACCGCCATATGAAACCGATTCTTAAGGGGATCGCTCGCCTGAACACAGCGTCCACTGATCCCCTCAAGGAAAAAGAGAGACAACCCCAGGCGCTGGATCTCAAACAGTTACAGCCCATGTTCCAGGAGATGACCACTATGCTCAACAGCGGACGCCATGCCGCTAACCGTCAGTGGGCCATGATCAGCCAGTACCTTCAAGGATGCGGCCACGACCAGGCCGTCCATATAATCCGCGATGAAATTGACGCCATTGAGTATCAAAAAGCCCTGGAAGCACTCCAGCAACTGGGCAAGGCTCTGGGCCTAAACATGGATAAAAAGGTGCCCTGATGCCCCTAAAGAAAAAGATTCTGATTGTGGATGATGACCGGCTTTTCATCAATTTATTGGCCGATCTACTGGAGGAACAATATGACATCTTGGTCGCCAAGGATGGTCACCAAGCCTTACAGATCGTCAAGCAAACCCCACCCCCAGATTTGGTCCTGCTGGACATCCAGATGCCTCAGATGGATGGATTCGAGTTCTGCCAGAACATGAAAAATGATTCGGGCTGCCAGGAGATCCCCATCATTTTTATTACGGCCCGATCCACACCGGAGGAGGAGTCCAAGGGTTTCAAGGCTGGGGCGGTGGATTTCATCACCAAGCCCTTCTCACCTGAGGTTGTAAGGGTTCGGATCGCCTTGCACCTTTCCCAGCAGAGGATGATCAAACAGGCCTCGGAGTTACAGGCTTTACGCTGTCAGATCAAGGATTTGACATCCAGCGCCGTCAGCCATACCTTGGCTCATCCGCAGGCGTTCCGTAAAATTATCACCCATCACCCTGTCATGTTCCGCCTGTTCCATTACATGGAGGCCATCTGTCAATCCGGTGAGCCGGTCTTGATATCTGGAGAAACCGGGGTTGGAAAAGAGCAGATCGCTGAAACTCTGCACCTATTGAGCGGACGAAAGGGAAAACTGATTTCGGTCAACATGGCCGGTTTGGATGATACAACCTTTGCCGATACACTTTTTGGGCACAAACGGGGTGCATTTACCAGTGCAGACAAGGAACGTAAGGGTCTTGTTGCCGAAGCGGCGGGAGGCACACTGTTTTTGGATGAGTTGGGGGATCTTTCCCTAGCTTCCCAGGTCAAGCTGTTAAGGCTGCTGCAGGAAAAGGTCTATTTTCCCCTCGGCAGCGATCAACCACTTAAGGCGAATGTTTATATTGTGGCGGCCACCAATAAAAGCCTGGATAAAGCCATGGAGGCAGGAAGTTTCAGGCAGGATCTGTTTTATCGTCTGGCCTCCCACCAGATCCAAATTCCACCGCTGCGTGAGCGCAAAGAGGATCTGGTACTGCTTACCCAACATTTCGTCAATGAAGCTTTTTTTACCTTGAGCCGCCCGGCTCCCGAATTACCACCGGAACTCATTAAACTTTTAAAAACCTATCACTTTCCTGGAAATATCCGTGAATTGCGAGGCCTGCTTTTCAACGCCGCAGCCCTACATGGCGACACACCATTTCTTTCCATGGAGAGCATCAAGGCAACGATTCATGATCGCCTTAAAACTGCCCCACAAATGATGTTAGACCCTATCACCTCATCCGACCCACAGCAGCTTCTCAGCATTACACCGGATGGCCCCTTGCCAACCCTGGCTGTCGCGGAAGAGGTGTTGGTCCGTGAGGCGCTAAAACGCACGGCACGCAATCAGGGCGCAGCCGCCAAATTACTGGGTATTTCCCGTCAAGCTTTAAGTCGTCGCCTGCAAGGCCGTCTGAAACATCTCAAAAAAACACTCTAGGGACAGGCTTTCTGGACAGCACCTTCCTTAAAACAGAAACACTTCCCTTTCCCCGCTCTTTGACAGCGCGCAGCCTACCACAGGTCACACAGCCATCCACCCGACATAAAAAGCGCTTAAACAACATGCCAATCAATAACTTATGAATCAAGGCATGCAATTGGACCAAGGACCGGTTAAGAGGAGGCATCAGCAGCCACTTTTCAAGCAGGATTGGATTCGGTTTCGCTTGCCGGAACCAAACCGGCTGCCCATTCTGGATCCAGGGCTTGCGGGTCCAATGTCGGACCTGGGGTAGCTCCTTTTTTTACAGACCACCCAGACAGGCGGATTTTGAGGGCCGTATCACTATGCAGGAGTGGGAAATTATGCCATATTATCAGCATCATACTGATTAGAAGCACTTCGGTAGGTTTTGGCTATAGATCGTTGCTTCACCTTTCTGTTCACCCTCTTTGCGCACCACATACCCCACGGCATAATGCCGAGCTCCGGCTATTGAAAGCACAGATCCAAATCCTGCACGACCGGGTGCCTACAGGCCGTATTATTCCGTCCGTAGAGAGAAAAGCCGAACTCGTGCGACTGAAGGTCATTTGTGGCCACGATGTGGGCGAACTCATGGAAGTGGTCAAGCCAGCTTCATATCGGCGCTGGCTTGATCGTCGTGAAAAAGGGGATATGTCAGGAGACCCCACATCACCCAAGAGATCCGGGATCTGGTCGTGAAACTGGCAAAAACAGAACATGCTCTGGGGCAACAGGTGGATCGTTGGTGAACTAAAAAAGCTGGGCTTTCACATCGGCGTCACGTCCACCAAGCGCATCCTCAATAAGGCCGGGTTTTTCCCCAGTCCAGAGAAGGCTAAAAAAAACGCCTCTGCCATGGGGAGCCTTCCTTAAGGCTTATATGGAATCAACCATCGGCTACGATTTTTTTTACGAAGGAGATGTTTACCCTGACCGGCGTGAAGGCAGCCGATGTATTGATGTATCCACCTGGGAAGCCGCCGGCTATTCTGCCGTGCAGTTACCTGTTCGCCTGATAGTGCCAAGGTAACACAGCAAGCCCGTAACATGCTGATGTGGTGTGATGATGAAGGGATAGAACCAAAACTCCTGATCCGCGATGCTGATACCAAATTCACGGCCCTCTTCGATGAAGTATGGAAATCAGAGGGAGCAAGAGTGATCTAAACCCCACCAAAATTGCCCCAGGCAAACGTATGTTCAAAGTCATAGATTGCATCTGCCAAGTGGGAGTGTTTGGATTACTTCATCTGTATAAATCGTCGACAACTGAACGATATCTGCCGCCGATGGGTGTATCCTCACAATACCGATCACCCACACCAGGGCGTCGACATTGGAAACAATGTACTTCTGGTGATTTTCACACCGTCTCAGAAGGGCAAGCTGCGCTGCAGGGAGGAGCTTGGCAGGATCTTCCGATCTTACTACCGTGAGGCGGCCTGATGCGCTACCCTTTTCAATCTCGACTTTAACTGTGAGGTGTGTAGTGGCAAAGCGTCACTTTTTGGGTGCGTGGCGCATTGTTCATATGGATGAATGGGATAAGGACTAGCTGGACTTGGTCGCCCCCGCTCACATTACCTTCGATAAGAAAGATGCCAAACGGGAGCGCCCAGAACCTTGAGACGACCTCACACCCCCTTGACCTGGGTGAACAGGGCAGAATCACGCTGGCCGTCGTACAGGCCCAGGAAGATCTCCACGCTGCTGGCGTAGGACAACACGTCACAGTGGCCAACTCTGGGACGTCTTTTGCTCGGAGAGCGTCCAGAGTTTGGCTGCCATTTTCCGGTCCAAGGCGAGCTTATCTAACCGGCACTCGCCAACAGGACCGACCGTCTCAGCTCTTTTTGTAGGGCCGTAGAGCTTCTCAGAATCCAACGCCTCTTCCGTTGCACACATAACTTCGGGCCAGGAGCCCTTCTCAGCGGATTGTGCGATAATACGAGAGAGTATGGACCAGACAATCTTGTTAAAGCTGCTGGCCGTATCCATAAGCAGATTGGTTCGTGACGCACCAGGATGGCAGACCTGGACCTGCACGTTCTTACCAGCAGCTTGAACTCGGCGTTGCAGTTCGTAGCCGAACATCATCTGTGCGAGTTTACTCTGGGCGTAGGAGTTCCAAGCGGTGTACTTCTTGGCGAAGTTGAGGTCTTCGAACTGAATTCTCTTCAACCCCATTTTATACGCGTTGCTACCGACTACCACGATCCGCCCCCCCGATTCTTCGATCCGCTCGAAGAGCAATCTACACAGGAGAAAATGACCGAAGTGGTTCACCCCTAGCTGGCTTTCAAAGCCGTCCACAGTGATCTTCTGCTTGGCAACCTGTGCGATGGCGGCATTGCAGATGAGTGCGTCTATGTGGGCAACCTTCTCCATGACCTCCGCCGCGGCTTCTCGTACGGAATCAAGCACCTCCAAGTCCATGTGCACGAAAGTAACGTCCGTGTCACCGCCAAACTCCTGTTTCAGGATCTTGATAGCGGCAGTTGACTTATCGGTGTTGCGATTCATCATTATCACTTTTGCGCCCTTGGCCAGCAACACCCGCGCAGCTTCAAATCCTGCGCCGTTATTAGCGCCGGTAATGAGGTATGTTTTGTTTGACAGGGTCCCGATTCGCTCTGGAGTCCAGCCCTTTGGTCCAAATTTCTTTTTAGCAGTCATTGTTTAAACTCCTTCTTTAGTTAGCAGCAGCTAGAGGCTGAATCGGTCGCATCCAGCTGGACGCTCCTTTAAACAACCCACTGTAGACGGAAGAGCAGAAATTGCCGATATTCACCCCCTTCGGGGTGGGAATGGTGTTGATCAATCAGCACCATCCATCTGGGGTCTGGTATGAGGCTTCGGTAAAGTTTCCATTGGAGGTTAGTTCTCTAAAGGCTTCAAGACCGGTTACGGAGAAGCCGACCAGCAGTTCAGACAGCAACATCAAAAACGCACCTATTCACCCGCCTCTCTAGACTGACCAATCAGTCATTGCCAGGTAAAAAAAACCCCTAACCTACCGCCACACCATTCCAGTAAGCAGAGAAAGCGTTATCAATCAGACTGCAGACATCCTGGTCATGCCCTTCTGAGGAACGCAGGTAGGTGATCACGGCGCTTATCTGAAACCAACCGGCCAGAAGGTGGTAACCCACTGGCAGATCAACCAGCACCTTTTCCGTAACGCCCAACCGCATATCCATCTGAAAGGCGGAGAATTCCGCCGTCATCGCCTCCCGAGTCTCCTGGGAGACCATCTCTGACACGCGCAACTGCTCCATTAAGTCAAAGTGGACTGGATTTCTCAACGCCCACTGAATCACCCCATGCCATGCGCTCAACAACTTCTCTCGGAGTTCGCCTTCCGGCTGCCACGTCGCCATAATGCTGGCGTGCAGTTCCTTCTTCAGCGCCACATAGACAGCATTGATCAGCGCGTCCTTGCTGCTGAAGTGGTTGAATAAGGTCCCCGTGCCCACCCCGGCCTTCTTGGAAATGCTGGAGGTAGAGGTGTTCCAGAAGCCGTCCCGGGCAAACAGGGTGATTGCGGCATCCAATATGAGGCGTTTTTTGTCGTTCATGGTTTTGATGATATTCTGTACTGAGTGATCAGTCAATGTTGTTTTTGATCGGGCCCATCCGGATCTCCTGACCTGAAGGGAGTTGACAATGGAAGGTCTGGAAGGGCATCTATTTATCCACGTGAGTGACGACCCACCATTCCGCACGATGAAGATGGTCAAAAGTGAGTCGCTCTGCCAGCTTATTTTTCAAAGGGGGGACCACATGGGCGACCGCGATAAAGAAGTTGAAAAAGAGATTCTCTCCCAACAGAAATTCACCATGACTGGTGCAATCGGGCGAGCAGCAGGGCCTGGAGTCATGAAAGGGGCATCCCCAGTTACCAGACAGCAGCAAACCTTCTCCCAAATTGATGCGTTCATTAGAAAAAATTGTTCCGACTTATCGGGTTCCTTGAAATCAGTTTTGGTTCGCAGGGCACAAAATAATATGCCCATTCTGGAAAAACATCTGGATCAGCCCCTATCGGCATTGGTTCAGATCATTCAATCCATTTTGGACAACGAATCGACACTCATTGAGTTTGTGCGCCAAGTGGATGTGCACTGGGGGGAAACCTTTCAGGAGCGGCCACATTTTCAGCGAGAGGGCCAGACACCCCACCCTGAAGACGAATATACCCATGAATCGGTGAGGGAAAGCTTACGTGAGCTCCTTGGCAAAGCGCAAAACGCTTTTGATACTTCAGCCGTTAAAAAGATGCCTTGATGACAGATCATATCGAAATACAGTGTTCTCAATGTGGCCAGAAGCTTCGGGTACCAAAAAATATTGGCGGAAAAGTGATGGTCTGCCCGTCATGTGGACACAAGATGATTTCCGATTTTAAATTTGGGGGTACCAGGAAACAGAAAGGGCTTGCCAGTGCAATTTTTGAGTCACCCAGCACCCTGCTCCAACGGTTCTTCAATCTGTTCCGATAAAGCTGTTTTGATGAAAATTGAGAGGTCATAGTGATGGAGGAGGCGTTCAAGGAACCGAAAACAGAGTCCGGTGACCAGGTCGCGTGTGCAAAAACACCTGCCCCCTGCTGTCCCGGCTGTGGGGAAGAAGGGCCGGAAGTTCCACTTGTTACACCGCGATTTACCCTCAAATCCCCTTTCCGCAAGGATGTGCTGGAGCACGTCCACTACCACTTTTGTGAAATCCCCACGTGTGATGTGGTCTATTTCTCTTGTGACGGTGAACACCAGTTTACTACGGCGCAGTTGATCAACCGCGTGACGGTTAAGGATGAGGATCCCAAAACGCCCCTCTGTTACTGCTATCGCATCTTGAAGCAACACGCCCTGAAGCAGCTTGAGAAACCGGAAAATACCGATGTGGTAGCCATAATCAAGGCTCGGATGCAGGAGCGTCCTTCCCAGTGCTTAAAGTTCAACCCCCGTGGTCTTAGCTGCACGGGGGATATCGAACAGTGGTTACAAAAACAGGGGGTGAAGCTTGCCACAAAACCCGGGGGTGATGACTACTGTTGAAGCGAGTCGGATGATGTCTCCTGTTGGATGAAACAATACCCGTACTTTATGACTGGGCAACACTTCTTATGAGGCACCCACCTCAACGGCAGCTGGATTATATTTTCCGCCGATGGGTTCGCTATTATAATTTTGACCGTCAACAGCAGGGAGTCGACATTGGAAATAATGTACTCCAGGTGGATTTCAGGCTGTTTCAAAAGGGCAAGGTACGCTGCAGGAGGAGCTTGGCGGTATCATCCGACCTTACTACCGTGAGGCGGCCTGATTGGCTTCTTGGTTTCGTTATTTATTTTTACAACGAGGTGTGTGATGGCAAAGCCCCCCTTCTGGAGTCCCCCGCACAAGCATTTTGTAAAAACAGCTTAACCCTATGCAAACATACCAAAACAGGTATTTTTCACATGCTATTATGAATTTGACGATTTCAGTAGGTTAAGTGGATTTTTGCGGGAGACTCTGCACCTGGGTGCGATAATTATGCGGCCAGGACTGTTCCAAGTCCCCTCGATGCCCTTCAGGCATTTTGAGGAGAACTCATCCTGGTGCCGCAACAGAATGAACAGCACCGACTAGCGAGCCCAGCTTCTGTTTGAGGAATGTCGCACGCGCCTCTACAAACAGCTCGAAGGCTACGAACGAGAGATCCGTCCCCGCCGGAATCAAAAGGTCCTCGGCTTTTGTTCCGTTCTGCCCGGCAAGCCATTTTTTGAGCGGCTCATCCTGCTTGGATTTGTTCTTGGATGAATTCAGCAAATGAAGATTGGCGATGCCGTTCCAGTTCTCGGGATTTTCATAGAAAGAGCGCCCTCCCGGATTATTGAAACCGACATGCGCATCCAATTTCTTCTTTCTGAAAGACGCAGCCGGATGCAGGTGATCCATATCGAGAGACTGGGTGAAATCCAGGTCCGGGAACAAGAGTGCCAGAATGGAAAAGCAGGAAGAATTGTCCTTTTGAGTTTTCAGCAATCGGTCGATGAAGTCGTCGTCAAAAGTGAGGTCTTTTCCCGTGCCTCGGTAATCGGTCACAATTTCATCCAGCGGAAAGCCAGCCGGGTTCGAGAAGCCGGTGCGGATAATCTTCCTCAGATTGGTCAGCAGAGCATCCCCTTGACCACCGAATACTCCCTTGAGTAAAGACATGTGTAGCCACTGACGGATTCGCTTCCGTTCTTCCTCGTGACGGGCTCTATTTTTGATGTCCGCATACAGCCCTTGCTTACCGTTGGTCTGGTCCCGACCTTTGTGGAATAGATAATAGGCTATTGGAATAGCAGCATTCTTGGCTCTTAGGGCGGCATCGTTGAGGCCGAATGACCTTATGAGGCGGAACACCTCCAAGATACAAGTCTTAATGTCGTCCCATTCTTGCTCAATTTTGGCGACCTGGCCACCGGTGAAATTCTTGACCTTGAATCGCACATCCGAGTCAGAGAGCATCAAGGCCGTTTTCAGAACAAAATCACGATTGATGGAAAACTCCATATCTGATCCAAAACGGACCTGGTCCACCAGATCGTCGATTTGTTGCCTTGCATCCTTCTTCCAATTGGCCACGGCGATGGACATCAACAAATCCGAGAATGCGAGGGGTGTTCCACCGTGGTTGGTGCGGATGAAAATATCGAGGACATGATCGATAGATTGATTGGTTTCGTTGTAGAAGTGGATGGTGCTGTCCAGGCGAATGGCGAAATACAGTCGAGTGAGCGTTTTACGTGCATACTTGTTGGAATCCTGTCCCATCCCATCAAGAAAATCCATGATGATATCGAGAACGTCATCGTTGGTTTCGGCTTTATCGAAATCGAGGATATTCCCGACCTGAAACCAAATTTTATCTGCCTTGCCTGTGTCATCTCTGAACTGCGCATCCGTCAGGAACTTGAACTCGTGGCTCATCATCTCCTCGTTCGATTCTTCGTCGAGAGGAGCCGCTAGGTTGAGGTAGAGCTTTCGCGGCGGAAGGATGCTGTCGTCCTTGGTTCGAGGCCACCATTTTCTAGGCAGTTTGTATGCGTAGGTACCCTTGAGCCCGATGTAAAGTGAAGTCAGTCGCTGCTGGCCGTCGATGACGGCGAAGAAGTCATCATGTCCTTTGGTGTCGAAGTCCGGATTATTTTCTTCAAACCGCTCGCAATATCGTTCGAGGAACTGATAAAATCGAAAACTATACTTGACATCCCGCTCTGTAACCTTCCAAAACATAAATGTGTTGATTGGATAGCCTCGCATGATTGAATCGAACAGGACGCAAATTTGCGAACAGCTCCAAGTAAATTTTCTCTGGATAGCAGGAAGCAAATAGTTTCTTTCCACTATTTTGCGGATCGCCTTCTCGATTGTGATCGCTTTCTCGTATTCACCAGCCATTTATTTCTCCCTCTCTTATCGAATCACCACATCCTACAATAATATCCAGCCATGCGACCAGAATATCCGTCTGGAACTAGAGCGCCGATAGCAACCAACGCCGAAATTTCACGGCTTGCCGTCCGAATGGAGATCCCCAGCGTGGAGCGTTCCACCTTAGAAAAAATTCATCTCT
Source organism: Magnetococcus sp. PR-3 (assembly GCF_036689865.1). NCBI lineage: Bacteria > Pseudomonadati > Pseudomonadota > Magnetococcia > Magnetococcales > Magnetococcaceae > Magnetococcus > Magnetococcus organivorans. The sequence goes on along the minus strand of NZ_JBAHUQ010000011.1, from coordinate 3,065 downwards.
GTTTTAGTTACAATTGAATCAGCTGTTTACAAGACATGTCTGGCTATGAAGAACGGCGAAGTTATCCGTAGACATTCGTAGCTATGACGACGCGCTGTTACGCTGGATGAAGGCTCAGAATAGAGATGAGCTCGACTCCCGTTTAGGCCGTCGCATAAGCGAAACGCGTCGCTGCGGATGATGGGAATGAAATTGTGGGGATAAAGTTCGTACCGCCTCAACTTTGAGAGGGGTGCCAAGTTGGTGAGGGAGAGATTCAACTGTCTGTGCTGACGGATGGGTTGGATACATTGACCGCCGAATTGGGCAGCAATAAGGAGATCAAAGCATGAGAGTGTCACTGAGCAGAGACCGCAAGACCATCGTAGTACAGATTCCCTACCACCCCCGTCGTTGGTCCGGGATGAAGCGCATCGTCACCTCTGATTAGGTAGATATCACGGCCCCACCCACCACACCGATGAAGTGATGGTCAAAGCCCTGGTCCGTGCCCATCGATGGCTGAATATGCTGGAGAACGGTGAGGTAAACGCCATCAAGGCCTTGGCGGCTCAGGAGGAGCTGGATGACTCCTACGTCAACCGCTTGCTCCGGCTGACACTGTTGAACCCCAAACTGGTAGAGAAAATTCTCCATGGCCAGCAACCGGAGGAGATGACGCTAGGCGCACTGACCAAAGCTTTTCCTGTATCTTGGCAAGAACAGAGGTGATCACTTTTACAACCAACCAAACCAACCCCCAACACAAAACAACCAAAAAGAAACCATAAATCGCTTTTATTGCTTTTAAAAACATTTAAATCTATATGTTGAACCTTTATATTACTATGATTATATATTGAAAGATGCTCAAAGCAGCATGCAAACAGGGTCAGCATGCTGCTTGTACGATCGTCCACCCGCGCGGCAACGCGGATGACTTCACCAGATTAAGCCTGAGCGTAATCAGGAATGCCCTAAAGGGCAAGGGAAAAGTCGTGGCGATCTCTTGATCTCTTGACCCTATGATCCAAGAGGAAAACGACAATGAGCTATCACAAAAAGCGGGATGATTTTATCGTCTACCCTAAAGAGGACTTTCCCAATGTTCCCGATGCCGCCACTATGATGTATGGCACAGATGAAGAGGTTGATCGTGCATGGCATGAACTGAATCCTGGAGCGGTCAAACGCAGAAGACCGCAGCAGAGTTTGCTTGGAAGACGCCCCCATACCCATCATGCTGGACCAGCCATGATAATGGCCAGCGGCCCCGTGATTAACACCAATGAGCGATATGTGAATCCAGGAATTCCAGATCATCGCCCATGCTTTGCAGGTCCGAACTGCAAGCCAGCACCAACTGTACCGGGAAATGGGAATGATTCTGGCCGGTCAGGGGGATGGGGCAATCCCAATATCGGTGATTATGCCAAGTCTGGACGATATGGCGCAGGACCAGCTGGACGACCGAAACATGGGAAAACTCCATTTCCGAAACCAAAACCCGGGAAAGGGGAAGGAGGTGGAAAGCCTTGTGGTAACGTTTATGATTGCTGGGAAAAGGGGGAAACATCCATCCAAAAGTGGTTCAAATAATCTGTTTTAATGCCTGATCAGGCTCCTGTGGCGTAGTGCAACCTGCTACACCACAGGAGCCAAAACCAACCGGAGCAGAGCCTCAATCATTATGATCTGTCAATGACTTCTCAACCCTAATGCGCGAAGGCGTAATCAATAGAAAATCAATCAACAATGCGTGCAATATGCTAGAAAACACCCATGAAAACGCTTTTCCATACTCCATCGGGTCTTTAACGGAGTTTAGCGATTCTTGCAAAACGATAAGAGAGAGGATAACGGCTGAGGCATATAAAAATTTTCTGGAGTAACAAATTTCAGATTGAGAAGGAGGAGCATCTCTGATCGTCTTGGAAAACGGCTGAAACAGCACATACCTAGCTATATTTGCATATGCTCTCCACCCTAGTGAAACTACACTTATTCCTCCGTGTAAAATGAGTGTTGTGAAAAACACAAACGGCGAAATAAAAATGCTCAATTCCCAATTTCCACTTGGCCAAATACAAAGCGCTAATACGGAAAAAGAAATAAATATTCCTGATATTGTAGAGATTATCATAAATTTCTATCCCCAACGAACAGAGTACTTGGGTAATTGACGTCTAAAAACATAGCATCGGTTGAATACGATCACCAACCTCCAGAAATAGCTGTACCCGCTTTTGTAACGGAACAGCACTTTTCTGAAGGGTTATACAGAAAGTGGGAACACCAGATCACAGCACTGACCGCTACCCAATTACCCCTAGCAAACATCCAAACCTTTAACATATGCTATGGAGTGTTTTTACAGCACCTTATGCATACCCATTCATATCCAGATAAGTTCAGACCCGGTCCGAACTTGCCAGAGACAGAGAGCAGATAGGGGAAGATAAACCGGGTTCACCTCACAGACGATCCGAACTTACCTCTACCTTCACAATCCACCAAACGACCCGCTATCCCTTGGAATCATTGGCCTATTTCAGCCACAAAAAAACCGTCGCAGAGGACGGTTTCTTGTCAGAGACAGGTTCTCTGGAACCTAACTGGTGGAGGTGCCGGGAGTCGAACCCGGAACATGAATATACATGAGTAGCTAAGCGCATGAAAGCATAGAAATAAGAAACACAGATCATCGCCCATGCTTTGCAGGGTCAAACTGCAAGCCGGCGCCAACTGTACCGGGAAATGGGAACGGTTCTGGCCGGTCAGGTGGATGGCGCAAGCCCAATATCGGTGATTACACCAAGCCTGGACGCCGTGGGGCAGCCCCGACCGGGCGGCAAAAGCCTGGGAAAACACCCTATCCAAAGCCAAAACCAGGGAAAGGGGATGAGCAAAAGCGGGAAGGAGAAGGGGGTGGAAGGCCTTGCCATTTTGGTTTCCAATGCTGGGAGCAAGGGGAAACTCCAGTTCAAAAGTGGCTTGATAATCTCTTTGATTAACGCTTGAACAGGCTCCTGTAGTGCAACCTGCTACACCACAGGAGCTAAAACCAACCGGAGCAGAACATTAAT